>CAYOPF010000121.1:0-7108 GCA_964405755.1 uncultured Chloroherpeton sp. | reverse complement strand
GAGCCGCTATACACACAGGGATTAACTATGCCACAGGCGATTATATCATAGTTCAGGATGCCGATTTGGAATACGACCCCCAGGAATATAATATATTATTAATTCCCGTTGTTAATGGATTTGCCGATGTTGTTTATGGTTCGCGCTTTATGGGTGGGCGTCCCCATCGAATACTATTTTTTTGGCATAGCCTCGGCAATAAGTTTTTAACAAATTTATCCAATATGTTTACTAATTTGAATTTAACCGATATGGAAACTTGTTATAAATTGTTCCGTGCCGACATATTAAAATCAATCAATTTACAGGAAAAGAGATTTGGCTTCGAACCCGAAGTTACTGCTAAGGTTGCCGCCTACCCAAATATCCGAATTTATGAAGTTGGCATTTCGTATTATGGACGAACTTATCACGAAGGAAAAAAAATCAAGGCACGGGATGGATTCCGAGCCATCTATTGCATTCTTAAATACAATCTTTTTACCAGCAAATTTAAATACTTCAAATGATCACTGCACAGCAAACATATAAACTTGTTCCATTTGCACTAATATTTATTGTATTTATTTTAGGGGCAAATCTGGACATAATGGAAGTGGATGCTTTGCAGTATGCTTCAATTTCCAAAGAAATGGTCGCAAATCATTCCTATCTAAAAGTTTACGAACTTGGAAACAATTACTTAGATAAACCTCCTCTTCTTTTCTGGATTACATCGATATTCTTTAATATCTTTGGTGCAGGAAACTTCTCCTATCGCCTTACTGCATTATTTGCCACGATTATTGCAGGGTTATCGACTTATTTTTTCACAAGAAAGTATTACGGAAAAGATTCTGCATACATGGCTTCATTAATTCTGGTGAGTTCTCAAGCATATTTTCTAACTAATTCCGATTTGAGGACAGACAGCTTGTTGGTTTCATTTGTAATAATGGCTGTTTGGCAGATTTCTGAATATTTCGAAAAAAACAAAACAATAAATTTCATAATGGCATTCGTTGCAATTGGTTTTGCTATGCTTGCTAAAGGTCCATTAGGATTGGTCGTACCGTTTATTGCAGTATTTGGTTATTCAGTGTTTAACCGTAATTTCCGCTGGATATTAAGCTGGAAATGGCTTTTAGGTATACTTATTGTATTGCTAATGTTGCTACCGATGTCCATAGGTTTGTACAATCAATTTGGTTGGGAAGGAATATATTTTTATTTCTGGCTGCAAAGTTTTGGGAGAATAACAGGCGAGAATTCCTGGAGTAACAATCCCGACACTTTCTTTTTGGTGCATAGCTTTCTTTGGAGCTTTCTGCCATGGACTCTTTTCATTATATTTGCTTTTTTTGCCCGAACAAAAGAATTAATAAAAAACAATTTTAAGGACAAGAAGGAAGGTTACACTTATTTTGCCTTCTTCGTGCCATTTTTTGTTCTCTCTCTTTCTAAATATCAATTACCACATTACATTTATGTAGTCTTACCATTTGCAGCAATATTAACAGCAGATTACATAAATAACAAACTAAACAACAATCCTAACAAAGTATCTTTTAAAATTACTACTTACTTTAATTTTACTATAACAATAATTATATTGCTGTTAATTATTTACATAAGTAGCATTTATTATACCAAAATGAATTATGTAACGATTCCTATAGTGGTTGTTGCAATTGGTATTTCGATTTACTATCAGTTTTTCGATAAGAACATAAGGAGCAAAGTAATTTGGGTCCCCTTTACACTAATTATTTGCCTTAACTTATTTTTAAATGGGATAGTTTATCCCGATTTATTCCAATATCAAGCAAGTTCTGTTTTGGGTCGGCAAGTGAAAGAGCTTAAAATACAATCTAATGAATTAACTTTGAACGCCGATGGAGTTGCCCCCCACGGCATATATTTTTATGGAGGTGTTTTCCCTAAACTAGATACAACAAAATCAACGAAATTTTTAATCATTAAATCGAACAATTTCGAGTATAAAAATTACAAAGTAATTGATTCCTGTTTTGATTTCCACATTTCTAAAATGACATTGGACTTTTTAAATCCTAAAACAAGATACAAGGTTATAGAAAAAGTGTATTTATTAAGTAAAGTTGATAATTGATTTATAAAGATATTTATTAAAATAGTTAACACTAGCAAAAAAATGGGGTACTCTTATTTTGTACCCCATTTGAAATCAGTAATTTTAGTGCTTGATAATTGGGAACAGAATTCTTTCACTACTTGATGATAGCACAATAAAGTACAAACCTTGAGACAATTGCCTGAATATCAAGTTCTCGCTCAATTCTATAGCACTAGAATTGATCTGTTTGTTGGTAATTATTACGTTTCCAAGATTGTCGTATAGGGCTAAGTATAATAGTTTATTAGTAATTGACGAAGGTAATTCGATAACTATTTTATCATTAAAAGGGTTTGGATAAATTGAAATTTGGTTCGAGAAATCCGAAATTGATTTAGGTTCGAATTTACCTACTAATTTTACTTTATTTAGAACATTAAATTCCTCGACAATTATCTGTAATTCTGCTTCTGAATTCATTTGGCTAATCGGTTTGTACTCAATTTGGTATTGGTATTCTTCGTTTTCGTCCAATTTAAATTGACTATTCGAAAGCAAATTAAAGTCGCCATTATTTCCCTCTATATTTGTAGAGATGTTAATAGATGTGTTGCTTAAATTTTTGATATTAAAGCTTTTTGTTATGGATTTGTCGGGATTTTCAGCAATAAATTCTTGCATTTCTGCTTCGTAACCTATTTTAATTTCGGTTCCTAATCCTTCCAAGATAAAGTTATCAAAAATTCCCACGTTTGAAGATATTTTAAGGGCTGCTCTGATGATGCTTTTAACATTTGGACTGAATTCGATAGTTAAGTCGATAGATGATAGTGGTTTAATTTGCTGCGGAAAATCAGGTGCTTTTATTTTAAAAGAAGATGCATTTGTTCCAATAATTTCAATTGAATTTATCATTAAATCTGCATTACCAGTGTTTTTTATTAAGCCAGTTAATTTTATTTCTTTTTTAGAATTTACAAGAGTTGGAGTGAATACATATTTCTCGGAACTAAGAGATAAAATGGGAGTGGGAACTTCGGATACTGACAGTACAGCTTTCGATGAAATTACTTCGGCACATAAATTAGAGACAACACAAGTATATTCACCGGCATCTGATTTGGTTACATTTTTTAAAATAAGTGAGTTTGAATTTTGATTTGGAATTGTTTTACCATCCTTTCTCCATTCAAATTTTATATCGTCGCCATCTGCTTCTACATTGAAGGTTATTTGCGAACCAACATTAACCGTAGTACCGACGGGTTGTTTTGTTATTGTTGGTAATTTTGTTACTTGGATAGATGTTTTAGGTGATACTGACTCGCCGCACGAGTTTGTTACTACACAGTCATAATCACCTGCTTGCGACTTGGTGACTCCAGGTAAGGAGAGAGAGGATTGAGTACTATTGGGAATATTTACTCCATTTTTTCTCCATTGATATGACAAACTCGAACCTGCTGCAAACACCGAGAGGGCCAACGGCTTGCCTTCGCAAATGATTGTATCTTTAGTAATAGAATTCACAACGGGCGGAGTGTTTACAGTGACCGAAGCAGCATTGGAAAATATCTTGCCACAATCGCTATCGACAACGCAGCTATAATTACCCGCATCAGAAGCCCCAGCAGATTGAATTGAGTATGTTCTTTGTGTTGCGTTTGCGATGTCTGCACCATTCTTTCGCCATTGATACTTTAGATTTTGTCCAGTCGCGGTTATACTCAAATTAATAGGTTGACCAGCACACACCGAGACCAATTCGGGTTGCTGTGTAATTTTTGTAGCTTCTATTAAAGTGAAATTAGCATTACTTATGTCGTTCGTATTTGGGTCATCGGCATCTTCTATTTTAATTTTATATTGAGAACCTGCATTTAAAGATGGAGAAATATTCCAATTAAATGCACCCGAACTTGCTTCCACAGAATTGGTTATTGTTGTCGAAAAATTCGCTCCACCATCGTTTGAAAGTGAAATCTTAACAAGACTAATACCCGACGATGTCCAAGTGATTTGCTTGGTGGATCCTGCACACCAGGTTTCGTTTCCGTTAGGCGAAGTTAACGTAATTGAAGAGTTTTTGACAACAGTTATTTTTTGTGGCGTAAGCCAGTTCCATAGATCGCCTGAAGTAGAATTATTACTATTTGTGGCATTGCCAATTGCTCTTAAATAGTATTCACCAGGAGTGCTTGGGGCTGTCCACTTAAACGAAAAAGTAACCTTGCCTCCCGAAAACGAAACTGGGGTAGTGTGAGTTAACTCGCCACTTATTAATTGTAATGATTGTCCCGTAAGTGGTTCTAATGTTCCCGCATTAGTCGAGCCTGTTTGAGTTGTTTTTACTGCTATGTTCACACCAGCTGAGGTTAGTGAACTGTGGTTAATCGTAACTGTAAATTGAGTTGTGGAACCTGCATCCACAGTAAAACTGCCACTTTCGCTCACAACGCTAAGAGATGTAGCCGAGCTCGGAGTACTCCCGTGGCAACTACATCCATCGCTTGTTTGCGACGTTTTTCCAGTATATCCATCTTTTTTTGCTCTAATTGCAGTATAGAAAACCGTTACTAAAAGTAACGACAAAAATGAAAGTAGTAACACTTTTCTCATATTTTATCCTTTTATTAATTAAGACATATATATTTGTTACGTGTTACTAATTTTTTAATTATATTAAATTAATTTTTTAGAAATACCTTACATATTCGATATGTAAGCATTTATCTTGTACGAAGATAAATCCATTTTCTTCGGCTAATTGGCGGGCTTCTTCGTTCTTTATGTCCAATTGTAACCAAATTACTTTAATGTCGCCACGCACTTTTTTGCGTTCGATTGCTTCGCGAACTACCTGAATAGTTTGGTCGCTTGGTCGGAAAACATCCAGCATTTCGATTTCTTCTTCCACATCCATTAACGAGCGATATACTTTTTTGCCTAATATTTCATCAGCGTGTGGGTTGATTGGAATAACTTCAAATCCCTGAGATTGCATAAATGCGGGTACACGATAAGCAGGTTTGTCGGGGTTATTGCTAATACCGTAATATGCTATTTTTTTATAGTTTTCTAAGATTTCTTTGATAGACATTTTTTTTCTCCTTTTTTAGTTAAAACGAACTTTTACACTTTTTGTTGGATTGGATTGATTGATTAATGTGGCACACGATTTGTCTATTCCCTGTTGCAACTGAAATTGGAGAATATTATCAAGGATGATACTTTACAAAGTATTTAGATATAGATTATTGTATATTATTATACTTCTGGTGGGAATGTTCATCTTGCTTGGTAGCCAAGCGAGAGCCGAACAAACCCCACCAAACTCAATGCCCTTGCCAAAATTGTCGATAAATGTAGATATGGACGACAAATCCAACGATTTGGTTCTTACTCTTCAGATATTGACAATAATGACCATTCTAACTCTGGCACCATCCATTCTTGTGATGATGACAAGTTTCACTCGTATAATCGTAGTTTTCCATTTTCTTAAACAGGCACTGGGGACGGCAACACAACCTCCCTCGCAGGTGCTTACCGGATTGGCACTCTTCCTCACATTTTTCGTGATGCAACCCGTAATGGACGAAGCAAATCAAAAAGGGATACAACCCTATCTGAGGGAAGAAATCACACAACAGCAAGCTGTCGATAATATCGTTAAACCTTTCCGTACTTTTATGCTTAAGCACACTCGCGAGGAAGATTTGGCGTTATTCGTTAAACTTAGCAGTGGCGAAAAACCTCGCACAATCGACGATATTTCTACTTTAACAATAGTTCCAGCATTCACCATTTCGGAGTTGAGAGTAGCATTCCAAATCGGGTTTCTGTTGTTTGTTCCATTTTTGGTGTTGGATATGGTTATTGCAAGTACTTTGATGTCGTTAGGTATGTTTTTATTACCACCACAACTAATCTCATTACCAATAAAAATATTGTTGTTTATTTTGGTTGATGGCTGGAATTTGGTAATCAAATCATTAATGAACAGTATATTAAAAACGGTGTAAGTTATGTCGGAAATGTTGGTTATCGAAATTGTAAGAAATGCATTTTATTATACAATTATCATTGTTGGTCCAATCCTGCTTGTATCGCTAATCATCGGCCTACTGATCTCAATTTTTCAGGCGGCAACATCAATTTCGGAACAAACCTTAACTTTTGTACCAAAATTAATTGCAGTCTTTGTTGTAATTGTTTTGCTACTTCCATTTATTATCTCCGAAATGAAAACATTTACGACTTCTATGATTAAGATGATAGAGCAGGTTAGGTAATGTTGGATTCGACAACGATATATATTCTCTTAGGAAAATTCATTATCGGAATCCTGATATTCTTTCGAATAAGTGGATTTTTGTTTTTTGCACCAATGTTCGATAATTCAGGAATTCCAGTTCATTGGAAAATAATGTTTGGGCTGTTATTGTCATTGATTCTGACAACTGCATTTTGGAACGAACAACCTCGAATTGACTTCCATCCTTGGGTTTTGGTATTTTTATCACTAAAAGAATTGCTGATAGGTATTGCAATAGGATTTTCGGCACAACTTGTTTTCTATGCAGCACGTTTTGCTGGTGGCATCATCGATTTCGATATGGGATATCACACATCTGTATTGTTCGATCCGCAACAATCATCGCCAACTTTGATTGGTCAATTAAAAGAATTAGCAGTATTGATGTTGTTTTTGATAATTAATGGGCACCACTTTTTAATAGAATCATTGGTAGTAAGTATGAGGGCAGTACCATTAACAACTATGGCAGTAACCGAAAGTACTGTTCAAGTTTTAATAACATTTGCAACAACGATATTTATAGTTGCCGTAAAAATTTCAGCCCCTCTTTTGCTTGCATTATTTGTAGTGAATTTAGCATTGGCACTGTTAGCAAGAATAGCACCACAGACCAATATTTTTATTCTCAGTTTCCAGTTAAAAGTTGCAGTTGGTTTGTTGGTGCTTTTTGCTACGGTACCTCTATTTGTTTATGTGGCAAAGTACTCCTTGCA
>CAYOPF010000120.1:0-7146 GCA_964405755.1 uncultured Chloroherpeton sp. | reverse complement strand
AGCTTGGAGCGACGTTGCTGGAGATCGTCATAAGGTTACTGGTGGTGCTGGTTTAGCAACAAATAGTGGCGCTGGCACTCCTAAATTTGTCCAATTAGTAACTAATCCAGCATTAGGTTTGCTTTTGAATGGAGTAGCAAATGGTGGAACTACATATACATTATCGAAGAATAGTAGTGTGATTCTGACAGCTGCACCATTGCAATTTATTGCTATCAACAATGGTCGTTGGACTAACCCAGGTACTTGGGATGAAGGTGTTGTTCCCGGATCGAATGACAATACTTTAATTCGTGCATTAGTATATGCTGGTATAGATGGTCCTGCTTATGGCACACCACCATTAAACAATACTACAGATGAAAGAACCCACTATGGCGTTCCTCTTGCTCAAAATGAAATTCAAATTGCACATTCTATTACAATTGATAATGGTACAACTTATCCAGATGCATCATTAATCATTGGTAACGAAGATAATAACGACAATGCAATATTGACTACTGCTATGAGTGGAACAATTGGTGGAATAGCTGCTGGTTTCTATAACAATAACTCAGTTGCAAATACACCAACAAACGACGCTTGGAATACAAAGACAACAGATCCAACTGCAAATGCTCTTAATGGTTTGTTCATAAGTAATATCAAGAATGCAGGTTATACAAATGTGCCCACATTTGGTACAGGTCAAATTACCAACGCTGGTACAATTGTTAACTATAGCATAATCGAATTAGGTCAATAATAATTAGTTATTTGAAATTCAGAACCTCCCCTTTCCCCTTTGATGAGAGGAAAAGAAAAAAAATCCCCCTCTGTGAGGGGGATTAAGGGGGAGGTTATATAAAAAATGAGTGAAAAACCATACATAAAGTATTATAACAAAAATCTTAAGGAAAAAGCACGTAGTTTAAGAAATAATTCAACAAAATCAGAAATTGTTCTTTGGAAAAATATTTTAAAATCGAGTCAATTAGAAGGCTATAAATTTAACCGACAGAAGTCATTATTAAATTATATAGTAGATTTTTTTTGTAAAGAATTAAATTTAATTATCGAAGTTGATGGTTCAACTCATGATAATGTTGAAGCAAAAATATCTGATAATTGCAGACAAAACGAACTTGAAAATGCAGGCTTTAATTTTATCCGTTATAGTGGCTATGAAATTTTAAATAATATTGAAGGAATTCGACAAGATTTGATTTTGAAGATAAAAGAGATCGAAAAATTAGGACCTCCGCCTAACCCCCTCAGAGAGGGGAAAATAGAGAGGAAATCAAAAGGGGATATAATATTAAAAAAATGAGTTAGGTCCTCCCCCTAACCCCCTCAGAGAGGGGGAAAAGGAAACAAAATATGAAAAAAATAATCTTACATATTGCTATTATGATTTTGGGAGTTGCAGCAACAACTTCCCAAACTCTTAATAGTTCTGGTAAGATAGAAAATATGGGAACAATTAAAGTTAAAAGCGGTCAGGTGCAAATGAGACAAGATACAATTGATGGTCGTTTTGAGCTTTTACAAAACTCAACATCAGTTTATTACGAAGTTCCCAATATGGTTTACAACCAACTTGTAATAAAAAACCAGGGTAAGAAATTTGTTTCTGACACAAAGAAAGATAACTTTGGTTCCATTAGAAGTATTGTAGTTCGTGATTCTATGATTTTTGGAAACGATGCTCTTTTAACTACTTATTACACAGGTACTAATCCCGAAGATGTTATTGCACAATCAACGGTAGTTAACGATAGCTCTCGATATGTTGCTCATCGTGATTTAGTTATGAGAAACAACACGAAATCCCAAGATTTATTGGCAAACGGCAAATTTTCCCGTCTTAATATTGATAACCCATTAGGGGTAAATGTTAAGTCGGGAGGGTTTGAAATAACCTCGAAATTAACACTAACCTCTGGCGACTTACGAAATTCCGAAGTTAATAACTTTACGATGAAAGATTCTACCGAAATTGAAAGGCATGTGGGTGCCAATCTTGCTTATGAACCAAGATTTGAAAACTCTGTTAACGTAACATATATTGGCAGTGGTTCCTTATCGACCACAGGCGAAATTCCCACTGATAAAAATGTTCTGAAGAATCTTCGTGTTCGTAATACCGATTCGTTGATTTTAACTAAAAATGTATCTGTGAACGATACGTTGGAATTGCGAGCAAAAATTCTTGCATTAGCCGATACCTTGATATACCGTAATCGATATAATCCAATATTTTTGGATACAACTCATTCCGAAATTTCCGGAATGTTCCTTCGTACCCAAATTCCCACAGGAGAACGAGCTTATTTCCATAATCCCTACACTTACTTTTTCTTTGCAGATAATGATTCCAAAGGCAACATAAGTTCGATACTCTTGGATATGCGAATGAAAACATATCCTCGATTTGATGATTCTAATGCTAAAATCCAACGTTCAATCGATATAGAGGCATTCGACGCGAATAATAATTCTATATCTAACGGATTTAATGCAAACTTTGGTTATGGCTGGCGCTATGATTTAAGCAAACCCTACGACGAAACTGGATTTTTGTCCGATTCATTTTTGGAACTCTTACTTCAAAAATGGGAAGGAACAGATTATCTGGATTTAGAATCCGGAGTACCCCAACTTGAAAGTAAATATGGATGGGCTTTTGCGAATTACAATAAATTCAACTCAACAGGTTCTTTTGCAATTGGTCTATCAACTTCATTATCAATTATTGTTCAGTCCCAAGTATTGTTGGAAGGTTCCTATCTAGGCAATTCCAATGGATTGATGAGAACAGACCTATGGAACGGAATGCAGGGCAACTTGTTGGTCGAGGGCATAAAACAGCAGCAATATCCATACAATAAAGTAAACATTAATGTAAATCAGATTACTTCAGTGCCCGATTCAGTAGTAGATTGGGTTGTGCTGGAATTCCGAAATACAGTAAATCCTGAGGTGAAATTCAGCAAACTATTGCTGGTTCGCTATGATGGAAAGATAGTTGATTTGAATGGCAATCCAAACATACGAATTACAAAATCCGAATACGATCCCAAGAACCAGTCGTCATCGTTCGATTTAGTTGTCCTTCACAGAAATCACGCTTCGGTTAAAACACTAGATCCAATAAGACTAATTGCAGAAAATAATTCCAAAGTATATGATTTTTCGCAACCAAGTTTTGTGCTTGGTGGAACAGCATCATTAAAATTAGTTGAAGCAACACCAACAACACGACAATTTGCATTGAAGGCAGGTTATAATTTAACAGATGCCATTGGGCAAAATCAAATGGAAAATGTGTTGAATCCTTTCACATTCAAGAGGGACCATTTAGTAGTTTGGGATAACATATCTCAAACCGGTTATATGATGTTGGATTATGATATGGATGGCATAATCACAACAAGAGATTACAACGTAAGTTGGAATAACCGGGAAAAATAGTGAAATTAATAATTTACATAGTATTTTTTTTTGGAATAATTACTGCTGTTCTATCCCAACCGTTCGATACATTAGCAGTTGTTAAAATAACTAATTTACAGAAACCAAACCGGGAATCGTTGGAATTCGATGTTGTAATTACCAAAACAAATCCCAAATGGTATTATTTCACAAATTCAACATTTCATATCAAATTCCCAGAACAATACAATATGGATCTGAGTGATATGGAAATATTGTTGCAGAGAACCGATTTGAAAGTTGCAGCCCAAACAGGTTATGAATATCCAGATAGTGGTTATTTAATTCAACCTTTTATCATTGATGGTATGTTTAGTATCAGTTTGCTTGGTCCGAACACTTATGATAAATCGCAATATGTCGAACTTGATTCATCCAAGATGATGGGGCGGTTTCGTATAGTTAGCAAAACCGGCAAGTATATTCCCGAGATGATAGAATGGAAAACACCAACAAGATATTTTCAGGCAGTTGCCTATAAAACAGAAAAAGATTCAATTGTCTTAGATAATATTATCTGGTTCCATAGCGACGACAATATAGAAATGCACGATGGGGTAAAAAATATTGTAATTTTCGAAAACCCAACAAAACCAAGTTTCGAGACTATCCTAAAAGATTTTATTGTTAAGTACGACCACGTCCGTAAAACCAAATACGAATGGATAATGAAAAGCGAATACAACGTTTATGGTTATACTGTTGCCAAAGCATTGAAAGTAGATTTGTCTATCGATGAGACCGCATTAAAATATGATACTGTAGCATCCTGTATGCCTGGTTCTGCATATTTCAATCCTGCATTTATTTCTCAGGGAAATGCTCAGAACATCGACCATTTCTATGGAGTGTTTGACGACAGTGTCCGCTACAGAAGTGTGCAGTATTGCTATAACCTTTATGCTCACTTTATCGATGAGTTGGGTAACATTACCCCTCCCGTGCTATTAGCAACCCGTTGTCCATACATTCCAAATGCTGTGATAGTGGAAGCCGAGATGGTCGATCCGAAAGATTATCCTGCAGCTTCGGCAGGTCCAACTGTGCGATATAAGCTCGACGACGATTGTTATGTAACAGGATATATAATTGATGCTATTGGTAAAAAAGTAGAGATGCTTACTGTTGGACAAAATCAAGAAATAATGAAAAATTTGAGGATGGATCGTGGGGAATATGTTTCTTCCTACACTCCCCCACCCTGGGTAGCAAATGGTTACTATCAATTTATAATACAGGCAATTCCAATAGATGATAACACAGTTGAGATATCGAGCACAATTGTACCGTTCTATTTGTTTAGAAGCGGAGGAAATTGATGTTCAAATTTAGTCTCATGCTGGTATTTATTTCATTTTTTTTTTCTGAACTTCATTCCGAAAAGTTAATTAATTACTCGACAGATTCCGATACTTTGTTTTGTGGTCGAAAAATATCATTTACCAAAATCAATCCTAATGATACTCTTTCAATCTATTTTTCTCTGGATAGTGGAAAATCTTGGAAGTTAATAACCAATGATTTCGACAAACAAGTAGATTGGATAGTTCCATTTACTTTAAAGAAAAACTTAATAATTAAAACGAAACAATACAAAATCCAACCAATGCAGTTAATTTGGGAGGTGCCTGATGCACATCTGGGAGAAATCCGATCTATTGATTTTTCAACAAATGGGAAATTGGTGTTAACTCTTGGAAAAGATGGTTTAATTAAAGTTTGGGACATTGAACAAAGAAAAGCATTGGATTCCATTAAAATATCTGGAACAGATTACTACTATGATGCAAAATTTCTGAAAGATCCCAATAAAGTTGTTTTTACCCTTCAGGACAGAATAGTGCTATGGAACAGACAAAATAAATCCACAGATATATTTTATACAATTGGTAATTTTATAAGAAAAATCGATTCAAATCCCACAAATAACAATTTTTCTATAATTACGGACGATATAAACCTTGCCGTCTTCAATGAAACATTCTTTCTGCCTATTCCGATAAATTTGAAAACATTTTCCAAATCCCAGTATGCAAATGCTTACGATTTAAAGTATTCTATGGATGGGAAGCAAGTTTTAATAGCAACGTATAATGGAAAACTACTTATTACAAATGGTAATACTGAAATTCCCTATAGTGTCGACAACAAGCCAATATACTCTGCCACATTTACTAACGAAAATAATTTGCTTGCCTTTGGTGGTGCTTCCAATCAATTGGGGTTCTATCGCACTGGAGAAAGCTCATTTAAAGTAGAACCAAAGTTCGACATGTCGATAAGGGAAATCAAGTTCAGCAAGGACAGGAACGAAGTTCTTGTCGGATCGCTTGATAGTACTTTAAAAATTTGGTCATCTAAGGATTTTAAATATGTGCCGTATTTCATTAAGGAACCTTATGGAATATTTACTATCGATATTACACAAACGAGCGACACTATAGCAACAGCAGGTCGTAATAATAATTTTAGAATTTGGCTGAACTATCTGGACATTGGAAAAGAACAAATAGATACATTCAATTGTTTGCAGGAAATATTTATTACTGTCGAGGCAGAAAAAGAAAATATTCTTCCTAAGGAATTAATAAAATTTAAATATTTTGCAGAAAGTCAGTATAAGGATACACTACAGAAAATTGGAAAATGGGGTATTAAATCCAAAGTTTCGTTTCCTTATCGTTCTTTGAATAGTTATGTTTATGAAAGCAATCTTCAAAACGACGAGTATGTCTTCAATATTGATACAATGTTAAGATTCAAATCAGACCCAATTTCGGAATGGACATTCAGAAGTTTGTATAACAATAATATTGAGGAGATAATAGATGTAAATGATCTAAAGATTATTCCCGAAGATAATTTTTATCCAATTGTACTAAAAAATACTGTATCAGTAGATTTCATCTGTAAGATTCTAACAAAAATTGGATTCGAACCAATTCCAAAGATTATAAGAACAGAATTTTTTAAAGATTTAATAGAAATTGAATTTGATAGTAGTATTTTGGAGAAATATGATATTTTTGTAAGTGATTATTTTGGAATAATTCCAAAAGTATTTTTGAATAATAATAATCCAAAAATCATTAGAATTTCTGAATTGGTCTCTAAATCTATTATAATAAATTTGAAGAGCAGTATTTACAGCATAACCTATAAATTGATTGTAGAATAAATGGAATGAAAATAAATTTTCTTTATATAATATTTTTTCTGTTAATATCTATTTCCAATCTTACTTCACAGCAGTTGGTGAAGGAAAATTTAAGAGATGTAATTATCACTTCCGAACTCGACACTGTGATAGTTGATAGAATACCAGGTGATTTTTGGTTTGGTCCTTATGGTTCAGTATCTCCATTTTCCAATTTCTATTTCGGGAAGTTAGTACTGCCTCAATACAAGGAAGTCGAATTACAGGATTTATACAAGAAAGTTGATTACAACGGAGGAAGCGGCTGGGGTTATAATGCTGGATTATATGGCGAATGGAAAAAATTGGACTATGACTTCGGAGCAGCATTAAGATTATCTTTAATCGATGTTCGTACTTCCAAAGCTAAAACAGAGCTGAATGATACAGTTCGTACTCTTTTTGAAAACAATATTGAATATTCATATTTATCAGTTTCTCCATCTGCAATTTATGAATTTAAAAAGTTGAGC
>CAYOPF010000119.1:0-7343 GCA_964405755.1 uncultured Chloroherpeton sp. | reverse complement strand
ACTGCTGCCTCCCGTAGGAGTCTGGACCGTGTCTCAGTTCCAGTGTGGCTGGCCACCCTCTCAGGCCAGCTACTGATCGTAGCCTTGGTAAGCCATTACCTTACCAACAAACTAATCAGACGCAGGCTCATCTCTATCCGATTTCTCTTTGACCTCTCGGCCTCATCTGATATTAGCACCGATTTCTCGATGTTATGCCAGTGATAGAGGTAGATTACCTATGTGTTACTCACCCGTGCGCCAGTGCCACCGAAGTGACCCTTGACTTGCATGTGTTAGGCACGCCGCCAGCGTTCGTCCTGAGCCAGGATCAAACTCTCCATAATTTATAAAAGAAAGTTTGTATTCTTGACTTGGATGTATGCTTTCGTATTAATATTTGTTTATTTTTTTACTTCCTGTTTTCAAAGAACTTTTTGCTGTTTGCAAATTTGTTGGACTTCAAAATTACGAAAAATATTTTTAACCACCAAATATTTTTGAAAATATTTTTTAACTTTTTTTTAAAAAGCTTTTTTTAGGTCTATTCTTCTATTTTTGGAGAACTGCAATTGCAAAGGGACACAAAATTACAACAAAAAAATGAATTATCCAAATTATTTTAAAAATATTTTTTCCACAATTTTAATTTTATCTTAACAATGTTTTCGTTTATGCAGTTATAATACGCATCTACAGTCATATTTCATTAAGATAATTTGTAAATAAACTTTAACATTTGCCTACAAAAACTTTTAAATAAATTTTCACTTCAATATAATTAATCAGCTTAACGAAATTATAAAAATGTAAAAATGTCCATTTAATCTATTCTACGATGAATTTTCTGGAAATTACCTTTTCGGTAGAAATAATTTTTGCAAAATATGTTCCCCTTTTCAGACTTTGAATAGGAACAGATAATGGTGTATTCATGGTATTATCGAACGATTTACTTAGTAATTGATTTCCTTCTAAATCGAATATTTGAATCGAAAGAATATTTTCGAAATTATCTGAGTAAATATTTAGTTCCTTTGAAGCTGGGTTTGGAAATACCATGAGAATATTGTCCAGATCGGGTTCTTGCACTAATGTGTAGGAACCAAGATAAAATGAGTATTTCACACCTCTGCCGAAGTCTGGATTGAATACTTTGATATTCTTTCCGGATTCATCTGTAATTTTAAGATAGCCAATTCCTTGGTCTGCAAAGGCCCAATAGGACAAGCCATAGTTGTTTTTATCTAATACTTCCAAAGTATAGCAACCATCGGGTAAATTCAATTTCTCTATATAGATTTGATTTGGATTCAAGACTTGTTGCGAATATATCACTTTCCCTGATAAATCCTTTAAGGTATAGGAAAAATCAGCGCCTCGAAGATTGGCTTTTAATTCGATTTTACTATTTCGAGGCAACAGGTCTGGCATTTTGAAATCTGAATTAAATATATCATTAACGCTGTATTGGTCAGCCTTTCCATTTGGATTTGATATTTTGACGAAAAATTTGTTAGAGCCATTTCCTAACCAAAAATTGCTGTTATTAACAGGCAAAGTAACCCTATGTGTATGCATCGAAGCTACTTTTCCTGACCACTTAAATGTATTTTTAGTTCCTCCCTCGACATAGTATTCAAAGTCAAGACTTGTTAGATCATCCACTCCATTATTTCTGATAACAATTATTGGATCGGTGCAAATAGGATTAATTCTGGAATATCTATCCAATCTTGAAGGCATTTCCACATCATAAATTTCGGCATCCACAGTGTGGGTTAAATCGGAGTACTCTATTAACTGGAAGCAGGATACATAATTTCCATTGCCCATACCTAGGTTGTTTTCGGGTACTTTAGTGATATCATAATCTAAAACGAGTTTACCGTTTTTAACAAATTTTGTAACTTCAAAATTATTATCCTTAACCACATCACCCGGGCACCAACCTTCGCGTGATCCTGGCCAAGTGCCTCCTTGAGGATAGACGGGGTTGAGCGCGCAATCATTGGTTTGCCAAATCATCCAGGTTGCCACCAAATCACTTCCTGACTGCAAAAAATGTTGGTTAGGCTTCCATTCGCAACAATGCGGATAATTGCCATCATTACTATTGTGTCCATGTCCTGTTAATCGTGTAATTACTTTAAACTGCTTCGAATCGGGTAATAAATCCAATGAAATGTTGTTCAGTACTTTATCGTTACTCATATCAGAATATAAAAGGGATCGCATTGGCCCCCAAATTGGCTGTATTCGGTTTACTTTTCTCGGTGGAGTACCTTTAATGAATAAGAATTTTACATCAATCAGTTCTTGCAAATTTCCTGCTGAAAATTCCACTGTATCGCGCAAAAGTGGCTCATAATCGGTTACATCATATACCCATTGGAAGCCATTTGGTCCTAAATCCAAATTAATTCCATAGGGGGTGATAAATCGACCAATTTCGGTTACATCTTTCACCTCGAATGGATCGGAATAATAATCAATTTTTTGATTTACAACAAATCCCGTTGGTTCGCTATAGACCGAATCTATAACTTCTCCGCTGCTATTATACATATAAACCCATTTAGCAGGATAATAGTAATCTATTTTGGAAATTGTCGGGATTTTGTTATTTAAACCTAGTTCGACAATTGAATTATTTTCGAATTTATAATCTCTGTTAAATTCGATAGTATCTACTTTTATCTTGTAATTACCCTTAAATATATTCAACTTTGGAGCTACTGCTTTATTTGGATTGTATTTGTAATACATATTTGGTGTTGCTTCTTCTGGATGTGGAATGCCAATCAGTTTACCGTTATACATTCCTTTTTCAGTTAATGTGATAAAATTAATCTTTTGATTTAATTTGTAATAAGCTATCAAATTTGAATAATTTGGATGATTGGAAGAAATATCGTTAACTTTCCATAAATTTATATTTTCTTGTGTAAGAGCATCATTCCATACTCTAACCTCATCAATCAATCCAAATATTGATGCTGTGCTTCCTAAATTTGAAGAAATTGTAAATGATGATTGCGTTTCTTGGGTTTTATCAGGTAAAATTCCAGTATATGTTAAGTTTAATTCCGTTCCATTTACATAAAGTTTCAACTTATCCTTATTTGTTTCCTTGGTACCGTCATAAACCATTGCCACGTGTGCCCAGTCTCCCACCGTTATAGCATTTACCGCTTGTCCGTGGGTATTATCGGGATTGCGGACGATGCAATACAATTGCCCAACCTGATTACCTGTTTGTAATATTATGCGATCTCCTTTGCCAATTATTGTACTCCAATTGGTCCATTTTGTGATATTTACCCATGTTTCTAGAGTAAATTTCTGGGTATTGTTCAATTCTGTGATGTTTCCACAATCTATGTAGTCATTTTGAGAATTGAATCTGAAGAAAGTTTCGGGTGTATCAGATAAAAATCCATTATCGGTTGGTTCTGCTTCGAAAGTAATCGGATTATCTTTGTCCTGAATAAAACTAATATCAAAGTGTAAATGTTGAAACTGTGTCCAGAAAAATGGTTTGATAAAATAAATATTCTGCCAGTCACCATCTTTAATTATATAATCGCCAAAGAAGACTGTGTTGTAATAGGAATTTACAAAACCTGGAAGCTTTGGAACAGAAGAACCTTGCACTTGAATTTTTAAGTCTTTAAGTATTTTTCCTGTTGAATTAGAGTAAAACTGAATTTTATTTATATCACCACTCCTCATACCAAGTCCTCGTAAATAGGAGGATTGAAGGGTAAATTGCATTCTTACTTGCTTGCTCTTGAAAGAAACAGAATTGCTTCCTGTGACGACATTATAGACTTGCTCGTCGCTTTGCTCGATTAACGATGTATTAAACCGTTTTTCAGTTATTTTTTTTGTGGGCTGATTTTTAGAATAGAATAATGTATCTGGCTGCTGATAACCAAAAGAATATTTTAAGAAAGATTTCTTTGTTGAATCGAATTTTCCTGTTTTTGTATAAATCAAGTTGTAGGTTAAATAGTCCCATTCTCCGCAATTATACTTATCGTGTGGAGTTAATGGGTCGCATTTAAGGGTATAGAGCATTAGAATTTTTCGGAAGGATTCATCTTTGGGTGGAAAAAGGAATGTGCCAGTTCGTTTATAAATATCTTTGAAAGTAAAAGTTTGCACAACAACTGTATCTTGGGATAATAATTGATTAAATAAAACTACAAACAATACTAACAATGCTGGTAAAAAAAATTTTTTCATATTTTCTTAACTTTTGATTAACAATAAATTATAAAAATACAAAAAAATTACTATACTGATAAAAGGAAACGGCATTTAATTTTAATAATTTTTTTCACTTATTTGAACATTATTTTTTAAATTGCATTGATAATGGTAAAGTAGATAATAGAAAATAAAAATATCAAGGATTCGTTTTAAATTAAACTGATTAACATCAAAAATTAAAGGGAATTTCATAATGGCACAAGATATGATTATGATACCTCAAGAAACACTGGTGACGATATTAAAATTACAGCCTGAGTCTGTATTAATTAAACTTTTTGACGATTTAATTATTAGTTCCGAGGATTCCCCTTTATCTGATGAGGAAAAGATTGATATAGAAAATGCTAAGCAAGAGTACTACTCTGGTGAAACAATTGCTTGGCAAAGATGAATATTAAATTTACAAAAAATGCTTATAACGATTATCTAAATTTACCATTGAATTATAAAGAAATGGTAGATAGAACTTTGGATAGATTAATTAAAAATATCCCAGTAGATATAAAGCCAATACAGGGTGAAAAAGATACCTTTCGTATTAGAGTTGGTAAATTCAAAATCCTATTTATCAAAATCAATTCTGACATAGTAATCGTAAAAATTAAAAAAAGAGAAGATATCTATAAATAAAAAGTAACTTATGCTTACTATCTAAAGCTACTTAACCAATATAAATATAAAAATAATTACTGAACTGACTCTCAAGTGTAATATTGAGCCTGTAAGTGAAGAATCTTAAGATGACTCGTTTAACTTCATCATGAAAAGTTCTATATATACTCATTTAAAACAATCCCTTTTATTTTTATGAATAAAATTGAAGATCTAACTTGTGATTTGCAATTGTTATGTTTCTTCTTGCTATTAATTCACTGAGAATTAAAAATATAAGGACAATGTAAACTGATTTATTAACATTTAAGAGATCATTAGATATTTTCAATAATTTAACTTATTTTTTTTAATTTACAATAAAAATAGAATATAATTAATTTTATTTCGACTATATCATTATAAGTTAAATAAACAAAAGGAGAAAAAATCATGTTATGTCCATTGTGTAATGTAGATTTATTGATAAGCGATAAACAGGGTATAGAAGTCGACTATTGCCCTAAATGCAGAGGTATTTGGCTTGATAGAGGTGAGCTTGAAAAAATAATTGAAAGATCCACAGGTATCGACGATAATTTTAGACAAAGAGAAAGAAATACTGGACAAGTTTTTCGGGATGATGATGATCGCAAATCATATGGTTATTCTAAGTCTAAAAAGAAATCCTTTCTTGGTGATATATTTGATTTCTAACCCTAATTTACTACAATATTTTATTAGTACTTTATAAATCCCCAATAGTAGTGATTTAAAGCCCTTCCACTGAAGGGCTTTTTTTAAAGTTTATATATACCCAAAGGCGTTACTTTTATTTGAAGACTATTGTTTTGCATTTTTTGATCTTTATGCTTTTGACTAGGTAGCAATTTTATTCAATTAATAAATGTAAACTTTTTTCGATTTCATATTTTCTTGATTTTATTACGACCAAACAACTCTTTTTTGTAATTTTGCAATCGAGGGTTAAGTTTTTTGAAATATAAAAATAAACTGGTTTAAATTTGAAATTGTATTTAGAATTACCGATTTACAACGAATTATTCAATTAGTATTTTTGCATGAAAAATGAAGAATGTAATTGTGAGATCCCTAGTTATTACGATGATTAAGGCATAAAAGATGAAGACTTAGTTGATTATTGGATTGAAAAATCTAGGATAGCAGCAAATGCAAATCCTTCTGAGCACAGCTTCTTTCAACAATGCAAAAATAACCTCGATTTGAAACACAAGTCCGATTATGCAAGCAACTAAATACAGTCAGCAAAATTCGCCAAATATAAATCACAAGTATAATTAACAAATTTAATAATAATATATTAAAAGTTTATTATTAAATTTCATCGAACTAATTCAAAAAATGCTGTAGATTTAAGAAATCGATTGTAAAATTTGTATGTCTTTTTATTTGAAAATTACTAAAAATTGTTAAAATAGGTGACAAGATGAAAACTAAATTGACCTACTCAGTTTTAATGACTATGTTTTTTGTTTTTGTTCTGATTAGTCTTACTTCCTGCGATTCCAGTGACTCTACTGATAATCCACAGCCAAATCCGACTACTACTTCGTCCTTCAAGGCTGCGTTTAACACAGAAAATGGAGGATTACTTGAAACAAGTAACGGTGCTAATCTGAACGTTTCATTGGGAAGTGTCCCATCAGAAAAATGGTTCTTTGGGTGAAGTGCTATTTACAATTAAACAGGACGTTAAAGAGGGCGAACTTCCTGCTCAAATTCCTGCAAGCTATAAGGTTGTGGGTTCAATTTATCTATTTGGTCCGGAAAATTTTATTTTCCAATCCCCTTTGCAGATTATGCTTCCTGCAACTTCTGAATCCTCGCCAATTGGACTTGCTATTGCAAGATACAGTGCAGCGAAGAAAGAATGGGTTTTGTTACCTATAAGTATTATTGACGACATCAGCAAGAAAATTGGTTGCAATACTCTAGAACTTGGTTATTTTGCTGTTGTTCGTGCTCAAAGTATTACTCCGTTTTTTGCTAAAATTTCTGATAATATTCAAGGCGAAGATACCCGCGTCGGGGGTATTCGTTTTAAACATAATATGACAGATCATTATCTCAATGACTATTTTGTTACTCTTACTGTTATGAATGTGGTCTATAAATATCCTAATATTCCGTGGCCAAACGAGTTGGGTGATAATGCTACTAATGGATCTGACGCATTGGGTGTACCCAAACCAGTCACTTATCTCGGGAATATACCTCAGGGAGATTATACAATTCAGCTTTCCAGAATAAAAAGAGGAACAATGTTTGCCCCACCAGGTAAAAGGGAAATTTATTCAAAGTTAGTAACAATTGCGGTTAAGCCATATTGCTCACCAATTAATGGTTGGACTTGGGAGAATTGGGGTTGTTGGACTGATATTATTATAAACAAATCTGATGGTGGAGGTGTGATTACGCCGTATCTTTGAGGTACAGCCAATGCAAGTCGG
>CAYOPF010000118.1:0-7546 GCA_964405755.1 uncultured Chloroherpeton sp. | reverse complement strand
ATACGAAGAGGTAACCGGTTATAAGCTTGAAGAAATCAAGGGAAAGAATACGTCATTATTCCGTTCTGGACATCACAGCAAAGAATTTTACAAGGACCTTTGGAATACTCTTCTGAATGGTAATGTCTGGGAAGGAAAATTTCTTAACCGAAGAAAAGATGGGTCTTTGTATTGGGAGGAAGCTAAAATAGCACCAGTACTTGATTCGAATAATCATATCACGAACTTTGTAGCAGTTAAGGAAGATATCACAGAAAGAGAAAAACTTATTGAAGACTTGAGAATTGCCAAAGATAAAGCAGAGGAAAGCGATAGATTAAAATCTGCATTTCTTGCAAATATGAGCCACGAAATACGAACTCCACTGAATGCAATTTTGGGTTTTTCTTCTATTTTGGCAGAGGAAGAGGTAGATGAACCCGAAAAAAAGCGATTCAGCCAAATAATAATGGAAAAGAGTGAGGAGTTGTTGCACTTAATTGAGGATTTATTAGATTTATCTAAACTCGAGGTGAATCAAATAAAAATTACTAACTCAATTGTTTCGATTCCAAACTTGTTTGATGAATTGAATAAAACTTATACTGTTATTTTAAAAAATAATATTAAAAAGAATATCAGTATCTCTTTTAATAAACCTTCTCCAGAGGATTTGCAGATTAAAACAGATTCGATGAGAATCAGACAAATTTTAGATAATCTGATTAATAATGCAATTAAGTTTACATTGGAAGGTCATATCGCAATAAGTTGCGAATTAGCAAAGGATATGGTTCATTTTGTTGTTTCTGATACAGGTATAGGTATTGCTTTTGAGCATTATGAAATTATTTTCGAACGGTTCCGACAGCTTGATGATGATTTTGCCAGGAGAAAATTTGGTGGAGTCGGTCTCGGATTACCCATAGTAAAAAAACTTGTTGAACTACTTGGCGGAAATATTTGGATTGAATCAGAGTTGGGCAAAGGATCAAAAGTACATTTTACTATTGAATATCATTCAATAGATAAATAATAACTTATTTCTGACTTAATTTTAGCTCACTCATAGTAAATAAAGGAGATAATTCTATTCCGTGATTAGCTAAGTTGTCTTTTCCTCCTTGTTCGCGGTCGATTACACATATTGCTTTTTCGACGATAGCACCCCTGTTTCGTAATTTTTCGACACTCAAAATAATTTGTCCACCACTAGTAACCACATCTTCGACAATCAGCAGTTTTCTACTCTCAATTTCGCTGCCTTCCGCAATTTTATTTGTTCCATATTCTTTTGCTTTTTTGCGAACAAATACAATAGGGATACCCGTTTTGAGTGAAATAGCAGTTGCAATTGGAATACCACCCATTTCCAATGCTGCTAAGATTTCGATATCCTTTGGTAGTAAATTTAATAATTGATTTGCAATTTCATTTAGTAAAATTGGATTTGATTCAAATTGATATTTATCAAAATACTCGTTGCTCGTTTTTCCGGAGCGCAATAGAAACTCACCACGAATATAAGATTTTTTAAATATTTCAGAAGCTAAAATTTGTTTTTCCATAATATTAAATAATTAATTTGTTAGAAAAAATGTTAATGGGTTGAAAGAAAATCGGGTAAATCAGTATATATATAAGTGGCAACTGCAATTACTGCAATACATTTATTCAAGAGCATAGGGTCCACTTTTTCGGGAGTATCCGACGCTGAATGGTGATACCAGAAGTATTCTTCCTGGCCTTTGGTACTAAGCGACATGCCTGGAATGCCGAGTTGCATCAAAGGTCCAATATCGACACCGCCACCGCCTTTGCGAACTTCGAATAATGGAGAAATTTCTTTTATTAATGGCTCGATACCTTTGAGGATTGCAACCATTTTGTCGTCACCCGAAATTCCGATAGCCGTTGGCTCGAACACTCCAGAATCGAATTCGAACACTACATGATGTTTTTCATGTTTATGGTCATCTGCATAAGCTTTGCCACCACGTACTCCATTTTCCTCGTTAACCCACCAAACTAACCTTAACGTTCGTGCAGGGCGATAACCTAATTCCATCATTGCCTTAATTGCGTACCAAGGAGCAATACAACCACTTGCATCATCGTGTGCACCGACAGTATTATCCCATGAATCAGAATGCCCCCCCATAGCGACGTACTCGTTTGGTAAGGTTTTTCCACGGTATTCAGCAATTAAATTATAGGAAACTGTGTCTTCCAAAGTTTCGGAATTTAGCAAAAGTTTAATTTTTGGGACAATGCCTCTGTCTTGCAGTCTCTGTAATAATTCTGCATCTTCCATCGTGATTGCTGCATGTGGGATTTGCTTGACTGTGTCCACATAGCGGGTCATTCCAGTGTGAGTTTTTCCAAAACCAATTGGACTTATGGAACGCATCAAACTTGCTACTGCACCTAGTTCGGCAGCTCGCACACCACCCCAAAACCGAAACTGTACACCATTGCCATATCCTTTGTATGGATAATTATACACAACAATTTTTCCGGGAACTAGATCGGCTTTTTGCTTCAATTCCTCGAAACTCTTTACGACCAATACTGGTGCTTCGATGTAATTTCCATTCGCTCCAACACTTCCGCCAAAAGCTGAAATATTAATTTGTTTGTATCTTGGGAATATTATAGAGGCTTCTTCTGAATTTCTTTTCCAATTAGGAACAATCACTTTTTCCAATCGGACATTTTCGAAACTATCCTTTTCCAGAGAATATTTTGCCCAATAAAGAGCATCGTTCAATTCTTTTGATCCACTAAACCTAGGTCCGAATGTATCACAAAAAAATGCAAGAGTACCCCAAGCCAAACTATCATTCATGGATTGCATAATCAATCTTTTTGCAATCGTATTGTAAGTGTTGTAAACATAGGCAGAATCTATCTCTGCAGAAATGGATAGATACCTGAAAAGAGGTAATAATATAAAAATTAATAAAAATCTCTTCATAAAATCTGATAATTTAAAGATAATGATATTTGTATTTAGCAAAATTAATTATTTTGCTAGAACTACAAATTCTGTACGACGATTTTGTGCTCTGCCTTCTTCAATATCGTTATTTGCAACAGGTCGTGAAAAGCCAAAACCACGATAGCGAAGCCGCGAACTGTCCACTCCACGTTCAACAATTGCATTGAAAACAGCCATTGCTCGCGATTCACTTAATCGAAGGTTGAATTCGATACCTCCGATATTGTCTGTATGACCTTGGATTTCTAGTTTTAGTTTGGGATTGGAAAGCATTACATCAACTATTTCTTCTATTATAGGAATAGATTCTGGTTTGATATCCGATTTGTTAAAATCGAAGTTAATTGGCCTTGTGAATGCTGTTCCGATTTTATCCCAGGGCATTAAGTCTGATGTGTTATAATCAATTTCTGCATAAAGAGAGTCGATACGACCGGGAATATCTAAGTATGAACGAACTTTATGATATCCCCAAAATTTAGGTGGATTATAGGTAATTAGATAATAAAAACGTAAACTCATGTATATATCGCGGAAAATCGAGATTAATTCCTCTTTGCTATATGCTTTGTAGAATCGACCTCCAGTATATTTTGCTAAATATCTTAGTTGGTCGTCCTTGGAATATCCGAATGCAACCGAAAATATATGTACTTTTTTCTCATTTGCTACTTGGAGAATTTCAGCAATTTCCTTTTTTGAATAATTATCATCGCCATCCGAAAATATTACAAGGACTCTTGGAACTTCGATTGGTGTGTTGTCGAATAATTTAAGATTATTCATTACCGCATCGAAAACAGCTGAAAAAAGCCCAATACCTTGTTCTTTCTTTAATTTGTATAGATTAAGAATCGTTTGTTTATTATCGCTAAATGGTACTTTTAAATCAAATTCGCGATTGAAAGTGGAAATTGCAATTCTGTCGTATGGAAATTTTAAATCTACAAATATCTCGGTTCCAGTATAAATTGCATCCAGAACTCCTCTCATCGAACCAGAGTAATCAATCGTTAGCACAATATTGTAGGGTATTGAGTCGTTTGCTCCAAATTCGCGAACCCAGAACTTTGTTACGTCAACCTCTTTTACATTATATACTTTTCCTAAAAATTCCATTAAGGTACGGAAATATTCCTGATTAGCGTCGCGTTTGTATGGCGAAGCCATATTTGTTATAAAATTCCCAGTAGAGTCGAATACTCGTGCATACAATCGAACGGTATCGGGATATTTATCAATTTCAATTCGGAAGAAGTCATAAATCAATAAATTCGGATTAACAGAATCAATTGGTTTGGTACCTGTTATATATATTCCTTTGTCCTCTTTATCCTCGGCATAATCCCATATTTCCTTTTGTAGTTCGAATCCTGTTTTTGGAGTTCGTGTGGCACAAGAGGTGATTATACCTAGGATTGAAGCAAATAGAAAAATTCTAATTATCAATTGTTTAGTCATTTCCCCAACCAAAGTTAATTATGTAATTTTAGCGAAATCAATAAACCATCTCCAACGGGTGAAATTGTTGTGAAATATTTATCCCAATTATTCATAAACTGATTGAAAAGTCGAATAGACTTAACGTCTTCGGGACTTCGTTCAGGGGCAGTTGATGTTACAAATCCAAATGCAAAAGCATTGTCCGCAGTTATCATACCACCTACTCTTAAACGTTCATCAAGCATTTTGACGTATTTATAGTAATTATGTTTGTCTGCATCTAAAAACACAAAATCGAGGTTCAAAGATTTTAATAACTCAGGAAGTAACTCTATAGCTCTACCTTCGATAACTTCTATCTTATGAGATAAACCAGCTTTTTCGATATTTCTTCTGGATAACTCGGCTCTATCGGATTCTAATTCGAATGTAATTAGTTTGCCGTCCTCAGGTAGTGCTAAAGCCATACCTATTGCAGAATAACCAAATAATGTACCAACTTCCAATACCGTTTTTGCATTTATCGATTTTATAAGAAACTGTAAGAACTTTACTTGTTCGGGGGAGATAGATATTTGCGGAATTCCACTATCTATTGCATGTTCTTTGATTTGCTTAAGAATATCATTCTCGCCCGAAAAATTCTCGATTAAATATTCGAACAGATCTTCTCGGATTGCAGTTGATTTAAGGGACATTTATTCCTCCAAAATTAAGGACGGGTGCCTAGGCGAACATTTACATTTACGCCATGTTTGCGTATTGAATATACTAAGGTATCCAAATTCATTAATGTTGAGTCGATTTTTTTAGCAAAGTTTTGGTCGTAAATTAATTTGGAAATTGCTCCTTTACCGTTTTGGATTTCGTCTAAAACTTTATGCAAGTTTGTGGATAAATTTGATAAGGAAGTAACAAGGGTGTCAGCTTTGTCGATTAATGGTTTTGTGTTGGTAGTAATAGTATCCAAATTCTTGACGATTTTATTCATGTCGGTTTTGTTATTCGAAACAAAGGTTTTTAGGTCGCTTGATATAGATTTCAAATCATTTAATGTAGATGAAATATTTGATTGATTTTTGTCTAATATTGATTTTAAATCATTTACAAGCTTATCGGTGTTATCAGCAATGTTTTTTAAGTTTCCAATAAAAGCTTCGTCTCCTAGTAAAGAATTCAAAGCTGTTAGTGTAATATCAATTTTATGAACGATGCCAAGAATTTCCTTGCTTGCATTTCCAAATGTAGCAACAAGTTCGGCTAAATCGGGTGGAGTATTACCTTTGATTACTTGATTTATTGTGAATTGAGAGGAAGAATTTCCGGGATGGATTTCAATTTTCTTACCGCCAGTAATCTCTAATATGAGTACTTGAGCAGAAACATCAGATTTTAAATCTTCAATTGAATTAATCGAGCCAACAATAAGGACAGCTCCTTGATAATTTTCAATTGATTTTACTTGCCCTCGTTTAACCCCATTTACAAAAATTGGGTCTGAAAGTTTTAAGCCTCCGGAGTTCGGAAAAATAAATTTTACGTCCTTACTTCCAGAGGCTAAATCTAAACCTTTACCCAAAATTACTCCTAAAACCAAAAGTGCAATACCAGCAAATAGTATTAATCCTACTTTGATTTCTGTGGATTTGGATATCTTCATCTAATTGATTATTTGTTCGAGTTGAACTCGCTTGAATCAAAATCGAAATTGAACTCATCGTCGTCGAATTTCAATTCCTGGTCGTCGTAATATTCACTCTCGTATTGGTAATCGTTGGAAAATTCTTCCGAATGGTTTTCATCGTATCTTGGTCCCTTGCCATTCGACATTTTTAATTTTCCATCTAACAACAATATGTTATCTGCAAGTATTTCGACCACTTGTTTTTGTCGTAAAACAATTTTATCATCTATTATAACTTTATCTTCAACATTACGGGTTTGCAAACGACCTTCCACAAATATTCTGGAACCTTTGCGAATAAGTTTCTCGACAATTTCGGCTAACCCGCGCCAAGCAACTACTGTGTGCCAATCAGTTTGTTCCTTTAAAGTACCATTGCGGTCTTTCCAAGTTTGCGATGTAGCCATTCTAAATGATGTTACTGGAATTCCACCTGGGGTTTTTTTTAGTAGAGGATCTACTCCTACATTACCTATTAATAATACTTTATTGAGAGATCTAGACATTTTACCGTTACTCCAACTTTAATTACACAATCCTTTTCAAGATAGATCTAATATTCTAAATAAATTTGTTTCAAAAAAAAATTTAAAAAGAGGTTTTAATTCTTTTTGAAGACTTTGATTAATTCCACTTCAAAAATAAGTGCTTCATTTGGTCCGATAACTCCACCAGCACCACGATCGCCATAACCTAAATCTGGAGGAATAAATAACATAGCCTTGCCTCCTTCTTTCATCATCTGTAAGCCTTCAGTCCAACCTTTGATAACTTGGTTAAGAGGGAATTTTATTGTTTGGCCTCTTTCGACGGAACTGTCGAATACTTTACCATCAATTAATTTACCAGTATAATGAACTTCTACAGTATCTTCTGGTTTGGGAGTAGCACCAGTTCCAGCAAGTATTTCTTTGTATTGCAAGCCAGATGGCGTTACTTTCACACCTGCTTGCTGCGAACTTTTCTGTAAAAATTCATTCGCTTTTTTCAAATTTTCTTCAGATTTCACTTTCTGATTCTCCATATCTTTTTGACGTAAGTCGTTATTTAAATTCGTAATTGCTTCCTGTACCTGATCATCGGATAACGATGGATTGTTTTTGTTAAGGATATCAGCTAAGGCTTTAGAAAAAATTTCAGGATTAATTGCTACATTGTTTTGCATCAGGTCTTTTGCGAATTGCATACCTAAACTATACGAAAGGGTATCCATTTTAGTTTTAAGTTCGATACTTTGTGTTTGAGTTTGTGCAGGTTTCTTTTTTTGAGAAAATGTTGTTGCCGAGAATACTAACATTAATATTAGTATCATTAACGTTGTTTTTTTCATTAAATTTGCTCCGATAAAAAAAATCAAAATTACCAATAAATAACAAATTAATAATACGTCTATATTCAAAATAAATTTTATTTAATAAAAAAAAAAAGAAATTTAAAAA
>CAYOPF010000117.1:0-7654 GCA_964405755.1 uncultured Chloroherpeton sp. | reverse complement strand
ACCGATCTTACAACAATGCCAACAAATGCTAATGTTAACGAAATATCGCGCCGTATGAATTACACTGCAATCCAAACTGGATTGAAATCCATTGGCTTCGAAAAAATTCCAAATCAAAATCGTTTCGATTTCGACTTTTTCAATCGTGAAGGTTGGGAATCAAGAGCATTGGATTACACAATGTATCGCACGATGTTCTGGGTGGAAGGCGACAATGAAGATGTTCCAGAATCATTAGATGTATATGATATGGGCGCTATCGAAGAGTATCTATTAGATGGTAAATCTGGCGATAAGAAGAACTTTATCATGGCTACTCAAGAATTGTCAAGGTTAACTACTGGAACTGCAGTTGGCGACTTCATCGGTAAATACTTCCATGTTGCCGACAAAACTCCATCCAACCCAATGGGAGCAGATGGCAACTATGATGGTAAAACAATCAAGGGTGTTGGCATTGCTCGTAACTTAGTCGAAACAATTAGCTCGACTGATTATGCAACAGATGGATTCCCCAAACCAGCTTACTTGAGTATAGTTCCTTCGGAAGTTGGTCTTACTCAAATTGCTTATAAATACGAAACACTTGGTAGTTTTGCTCCATCCGATGCTCCAGAAAGCGAAAGAATAATGGGTGCTATTACTGCAACATTCGGATATAATGCTGTTTACTTCGGTATCGATTGGCGTCACTTCTCCAAGTTGGATAACGTAATGCGTGGTATTTTGGACTTTTCTTCACAATACGATGGCAATATATTACCAGTTAACTTGTTGAGCTTCGATGCTAATCAAACTGGAACAAGAGTTGACTTAAACTGGATTACTGCAACAGAATTCAATTCATCTCATTTCGAAGTTGAAAAAGCTAATGTTGATAATAACTTCACTGGTTTATTCAACAAAATTGCAACAGTTAACTCTGTTGGTAACAGTGCTAACGAAACTAAATACGGACCAGCTACAGATAATCAAGTTCAATTCGGTAAAACTTATGCTTATCGCTTGAAGATGGTTGATAAGGATGGTTCCTATTCATATAGCGATGTTCGTAAGGTAACAGTTAAAGGATTGGAAGGCAGTTTGCAATTAAGCGAAATCACTCCAAATCCAGCATCGAACAATGCTAAAGTTATGGTAACAGTTTCCGAACCAATGAATGTAAATATAGAAGTAATCGATTTGAATGGCCGTCGTATACTCGAAGTTATGAATGGTAGTCTCAACGCAACTCGCGAAATTAACTTCAACTTAAGTTCAGTTCCATCTGGTACTTATACATTAGTTCTCCGTAGTGGCGATATCATTCTCACTAAGACATTCACTGTAACTAAATAATGTAAATATACATTTACTACAAAATGGGCAGTCTTCCGAAAGGCTGCCTATTTTTTTTATCTTAATTTAACAGATCATTCGATTATTCTTAATTTTGTGAACAATTTTCTTTCCATCTTTAATTTTATTATTTATGATTATAAGATTAGTTTTTCTTTTAACATTCTTTACTGTTAATTACTCGTGTATGTTTTCACAAGCAGATTCAGTTCAGTCAGATGATATGCGTAGTAAAGCTATAAAAATTTATATTGATTGTTCAATTTGCGATTTGGATTACATCCGTGAGCAAATTCAATATGTAAATTACGTTCGGATTGAGCAAGAAGCAGATGTCTACATCTTGGTTACATCAGAACAAACAGCCTCGCGTGGTAATGAGTATTCTTTCTTTTTCATTGGTCAAAATAAGTTTGAAGGTTATAATGATACTTTAAAAATGGTTACAAACACAAGCGAGTCGGCTGATGATATAAGAGAAAAGTCAACACAAATCATTATGGTTGGTTTAGTTAAGTATGCAGCAAAATCCGAGCTACTGCCTTATTTGCTTATTAAATATAAGCAAAACAAAAAACAACAAAAGATAGATGATGATCCTTGGAATTCTTGGTTTTTTAGACTATCTTCCAATATTTACGCCAATGGAGAAAAGAGTTACAACTCAATCAGCAATTGGTCATCATTTAATATAAACAAAATTACTCCAGACTGGAAGTATGAATTTGGGTTTTCGAATGATTATAATTCATCCACCTACCAGATTAGCGATACTTTTTCAATCACAACCAGTAATAACTATTATGGATTTAGTAATTTAATAGTAAAAAGTTTAGGAGAGCATTGGTCCGTAGGTGAAAACTTTTCGATTTCATCGAGTGAGTATAGGAATATCAAGTTAGCATTCAGTTTTAAACCATCAATAGAATTCAATATATTTCCATTTTCCGAATCAACCCGAAGGCAGTTTAGATTTTTATATGGAATAGGTATAAGTCATTTTAATTATAACGATACAACATTATATTTAAAAATTCGCGAAACACTTTTTCTACATAGTTTGAATTGTGCATTTGAACAAATTGAACCATGGGGATCGATATATTTATCGGCTGTATGGAAAAACTATTTGCACGATTTTAATTTGAATAATCTTAATTTATATTCTCAACTTAGTTTCCGAATATTCAAGGGTTTATCGTTCAATATGAGTGGAGGAATCAGCTTAGTTCACGACCAGATTAATTTGACAAAGCGCGGAGCAAGCTACGAGGAGATTCTTACTCGAAAACGTCAGTTGGAATCTCAATATAATTACTGGTTTTCGGGAGGTATATCATTTTCATTTGGTTCTATCTACAATAATATAGTAAACCCAAGATTTAATTTGTAAAACAGTATTTGAAAACAATTATTAAAAAAAAGAATCTGTTCTACTGGGATGGCTCTGTTTTTATTATCCCATTCAGATAAGTGAAGCTTTAAGATATCCAATTATTTTCACTTTTTTTTGTAATAAAATGACAAAAAAGTTATCTATATATTTAAGAAATTTATTAAATTTGCAAAAAAGTTAAGATACTTTTTAAAATGATATTGGCAGGGATAAATAGAGAAAAAGGTTTAAGTTCTGAAAAGGGCATAGGATGGGCTTTATGGCTTTATGGCTTTATGGCTTTATGGCTTTATGGGGACGCTTAAAATATATTTTTATTGTACCGAAACTACGATTAATTCAAATTATCCAAAGAAAGAAAATAGAATTTGTTCAAATAAATTTTTTCGAGAAAAATTATAAGGAGAAATAAGATGAAAATTAAAATTTTAAGTATATTTATATTTTTAGGTATTTATCTTTTTAGTGTAAATTTATTTTCACAATCATCTAGTTTAGGCGCCCTTTTAGCGATTGTTATATTCCAGATATACAAAATCATTATGATTGCTCCCCCGAAACAATAGGATGGAAGTCTTTTAACATTACTACTCAAGGTGTTTCTTGTAATATTGGAGTTGGATATAGAATCAAAAGATGTAATTTACCAACACCTACTATTTTCATCGATTTAAATTACATTAGTGTTAGTTTGCAGAATTGTCCTGAATTGATATGCTTGTTACATCCAGGAAATTCAGAACCTCCTCCAAATGGATGCATCAACAACCCATTGGATAATACATTTTATGATCAGCTTGAGAATACTTTATATAGAGAGTTAATTAAAAGTTTATTTGATGAAATCAAAAATGAGTTTGAGTGTCCCAGTTATGCGACTTTCAGAAGATATGCTATATCAAGTTGTAAAAAAGTATGTGGAGCACAATTAGCTGCTCCTGGTCAAGATATAGCTTGGGTTTATGTACCTAAAAAGTGTGCAAGTAACATTTGTTGTTTCAAGGATTATTACATCTGCAAGGATGAGAACAATCAATTTATTGGATTAGAAACACCTATATCAGCTTTGTCCGAGTGCCCAACTAATCCTAACGAAGAGGAGTCTTGTTTTCATGTTGGAGATATAGTAAATCTTTTTGGCATAGATTACACAGTTTATAGTTGTTAGTACACCTGTATGTACAGAGGGTTGTAACGATGTAGGTTATTTAGAAATTGAATAAAGGTGAAAAAATGCAAAGATTATTGTTAATTATATCGATTTTGCTTACATTAACTAATTTTCCGGTTTTCTCAGATTGGGAATTGAGAAATAAAGAAATTGGTATTTCAGCACTAGGGGCACTACCCTTAGATTATATAAAAGAAAATGGAAAAATGATATATGCTGATGGAACAAATTTATATTATTCTACAGATCTTGGAATAACTTGGTTAAAAGACACTAACAATTTAACCAAACAAGCTATATCTATAGTTAGGAAAGATAGTACAATAATTCTTTCATGTAACAAATTAATATCGGTAGTTAGATCAACAGACATGGGAAAAACATGGCACTCCAGAATCGAAGGATTCGGATCAGGAGATTCTTCAAGAATGATTCAATCTGTTTTAGCTATAAAAGACAGTTTTGTTTTTGTAGGTGCTTTCGGTTTCGGGATTTTTCGTTCCTCCATCAATGGTAATGATGATTGGATTCGGAAAAATAATTTTGTGGGATTAGAGAGCTGGAAAAAGATAATCCCAAAAACAATCCTGACAATCGGTGATAAAATCTTTGTTGGGTGTAATAACAACGGTATTTGGGTTAGTACCGATAACGGAGAAAGTTGGTATAGTCGAAATAATGGATTAAGTTTTTCTGCAGTTTTTGATCTGCAATATTTTGACGGTTTTATGTATGCTGGAACTTTTGGAGGAGGTGTTTGCCGTTCAAGTAACTTTGGAGAAACTTGGGAAAGAATCACACCTGAAGAAATCCTAAATTTGTCAAGAATACTCCGGGTTTATGCAGAAGGTAATGTAATAATAACTTCGTCAGCTGATAATAGTGGAAACTTTATTTCTAAAGATTTCGGCGGGAGTTGGTTTTTGGAACCTTATTGCTTACAAAAGAAATTAAAAAACCAAATGTGTTCATTACTTAAATTAGATGAATATCTTTATGCAATGTTTTACTACCATGGTTTTTATCGGATAAAATGGGATAATTTGATAACATCTATATCTGACAATGGGATAAATAACAACATCTTCCCCAACCCAGCTCGTTCCACAACGCACATTTCGTTACTGCAAGAGGGAGATATCACCTTTACCGCAGTCGATGTGCTTGGTCGTTCGTTTCCATTATGGTCCGGGTATGCATCCGCAGGAGATATGGAATTGGACGTAAGTTCACTCCCAGCAGGTACCTTCACCTTGCTCATAAACTATGGAATTAAAGTGGAAGCAGTGAGATTAATTAAAAATTAAGAATTAAAAATTAAAAATTTGTGTTTTGAATTTTTCATCATTCATTTTTCGAAAACGAAAAATTTAATTAAAAAAGGCTGTCCATTTTGGAGACAGCCTTTTTTATCTATTTACAGAACTTAATTATTATCTGGAATAAAACTCAATCACAAGAGAAGTTTCGCATTGAACGTGAATTTCTGTTGTGTTTGGCAAATATAAAAGTTTAGCAGTTAAATCAGCTTTAGATAATTCGATATAAGCTGGTGGATTGGTGTAACGGATATTATCCTGAACGTCTTGTAAATTCTTAGATTTGTCCTTTAGCGAAATAATATCGTTAACGCGCAATTGATAGGAAGAAATGTCAACTTTCTTGCCGTTAACTTTAATATGTCCATGCGAAATCAATTGCTTTGCCTGATATAATGATCGGGCTATTCCACTACGGAATAAGATTGTATCCAAACGAATCTCCATCAAAGTAAGCAGATTGTCCGCAGTATTTCCTACCATACGGCTTGCTTTATCGTAATAGTTCCTCATTTGCTTTTCGGATATGTTGTACTGCAATCTCAATCTTTGTTTTTCGAGCAATTGTTTACCAAAATCGGATTGTTTAGCTCTTCTTTTTTGTGCTCCAAATTGTCCGGGTGGATATGGCTTTTTAGAAGCATACTTGCCGGATTTGGGTGTAATATTTATCCCAATCTTTCGTGATAATTTTACTTTTGGACCTGTATAATTCACTTTTTCCTCAAATTATTTTCTTTTTTATGAAAAGATATTTTTATAGAACTACAAAATTAATGTTTTTCTATTAAACTACAAAATATTTACATAATTTTTTTTCGTTCTAAGAGTAATCTTTAATTAATTCCTCTGCTGCCATTTTACCACTTAGTGTTGCAGATTCTATTGTTGCTGGCAAACCAGTATCTGTCCAGTCTCCTGCTGCATACAAGCCCTTGTATAACCTTTGATTTATTCTTGCAGTATTTGGTTTGAATTCGACAGTTGCACTGCGGTCTGTCAACAAAATTTGATGTTTAACTTTGCTTCTCTCGAAATTGGGGAACAACATTTCTAATTCGGCAAACGCAAGATTATAGATGAAATGCCTTGGCAGTTCGGCAAATTCTCCAGCGGCACTCATAGTTAGGGTATATCTGTCCTTTGTTTCTCTGAATATCCATTGGAATTGTGTACCAATCATCGCAGTAAAGTTGTTCGGCATAAATTCCTGATCTGTCCAGAAATAAAAGGACATTATTGGTGAATATTTATAATCAGAAATTATTTTCATTTGAGCTTGTCCAATTAAATCTTCTATTTTCGACTCTTCTGCTATCTTTTTTAGCGAAGTTGGCGAGACGGCAAAAATGACAGCATCGCAAATCGATATTCCCTTATTTGTTAAAATATGATATCCATTTTCGGATTGCTTAACCTTTTCGACAAATCTGGATGATTTAATTGTAAATAACTGATTTAATTTTTCCTCGACGTTTATTAATTCCAACATTGGTATTTGTGAGAAATATAATTTCTGTGAATTAATGTCGGCAAAAAATGCCTTTCGCAACACAGTGAGAAACAAATCTGCGGGTGCTTTTTTAATGGTTGTGTTTAGCGTTGCCAATGTGATTGGTTCCCAAAAGTATTTAATTGTCTCATTATCTTGCTTTCTGGATTGTAACAACTGCTCAACGGTTTGATCTTCAGTTTCATTGTGACTATGGTTCAATAATTTGCCAATAAACCCTTTATTGATTTTTAGTGAAGCTAAGAAAAGTATAAGATGAATTTTTTCTGATAATGTTTTGTTCCCAATGTTTATAATAGATTTTAATTGTTTTAGTTTATTTGGACTACCCAGTGTTACTTCATAGTTCTTTTCCTTTGATAATAGTGGAACAGTCAAAATATCTGGAGTGGATAATTTATTTTTTGTTCCAAAGAATTCTAATAGTTCAAAAAATGTAGTATAAGCTCCCGAAATCAAGTGTTTACCGTTATCAATTGTATCTTTTGTAAACATTTCCTGAAATGAAGTAACCCTCCCGCCTATTTTATCCTTTGCTTCAATTAGTTCAATATCCGTAAAGCCACTTTTGTTTAGGAAGTAAGCAGCTGATAATCCGGCAATTCCACCGCCGATTATTCCAACCTTAATCATAATTCTTAGGCTCCCGAGGTCGCAAGATAGTAATTCCTGTATGAGTTTTAACGGAGTTTAGGTATTCCGAAACAGTTGTATCGATAATTACCTTTTTTTGTGTTGAGCTTGCATGCATCAATCTTGAAGTTCCATCGAGAGGCTTGTAAACAAATCCGAGATGAGCATAATCCAAGCCAGATTTATTAGTAACAATACAAATTATATCGCCATCTTGCAATTTGCTTTCAATTTGTTTTATTTTTGATTTTAAATTATCTATATATCAAAAAAATACTTAAAAA
>CAYOPF010000116.1:115-7833 GCA_964405755.1 uncultured Chloroherpeton sp. | reverse complement strand
AATGTGTCCCAAAATAGCAAATACACCTGCAATAAATTTAATTATTGTAATGTCTTGAAATCCAGTTGCATTTGGGAAATTGATACCCTGGCCTAACGACCCAGCTAATAGAACAGGAACTACACCTTTCAAAATATCTAAAACCTGGACTGTAATTCCCCACTTAGTACCAAGAATTCGGAAAACATTGGTACTACCCATATTACCACTTCCTTTGGTTCTAATATCGAAACCAAAGAAACGTTTACTGATTATAATACCCCAAGGTATGGAGCCAATCAGATAACTTCCGACTAAAATAAATAATACTATAATTATTGGATTCATACTTTCTTAATTATTAAATAAAGACGAAAATTTTGATATTTAGTATTTTAAAAATAAAATACATATAAATACAAAATTAACTAAATAATAACAATAAATTAACAAAAAACTAATGTTATTTGCTGATTCCCAGTTTTAAAAATGTTAGAAATTGATTGTAATCCCTTGTAAACGTCTCTGTACCAAGAACTTCACCATTTGTTGAAATTATTGCATACATTGGAAGTTCTATTGAACCAAACTTCTCTTCCTGCAATTTTTTGTTGGAAAGGTAAGGTTCTTCCAATCTATCAGTATACAATTTAACTAAAATATATTGGGAAAACAATTCAATTGTTTCATTTTTTCTGAAAAAGTTTTGCTCCATCCATCGGCAATTTGTGCAAGTAAAACCGGTGAAATCTATGAAAATTGGTTTATTTTGCTCCTTTGATAGAACTTTAGCTTCTTCCAGGTTTTTCAACCAAACTACATCCCCTTGCTTAGCTAATCCAGAATTTACGGTAAAAGATGTAGCTGCTGAACCACTAGAAGCAGACATAATTTCATGGTATTCCGAAGGAGGTAAGAATGCATCTAATTCTCCTAATGGTTTATCCCATAGTCCAATCATTAAATAGAATGCAATAGAGAAAAAGACTGTTATAAATATAGCTCGCAAAGATCCAACGGTTTCAATTCCCGAATCGTGTGGAAATCGAAAAACACCCATTAAATATAGACCAATAAGCAGAGCTATAGCAATCCAGATTGCAAGAAATAACTCTTTAGGTAAAACACCCCAAGCCCAGACTAAGTCTGCATTACTAATAAACTTGAGTGCGGCTGCGATTTCCAGAAAGCCCATTGCAACTTTTACATTGTTCATCCAACCACCAGCTTTCGGCATCTTCTTTAAGTATGATGGAAATATTGCAAGTAAGACGAAAGGTATTGCAAATACTCCAGAAAATGCTAACATTCCTAAAATCGGATAAAACCACTCACCACCACTAGCAGATATCAAAGCCGAGCCTACAAAAGGAACAGTACAAGTAAAAGAAGTGAGAGAAAATGTTAGAGACATTAGCAATACACTCAAAATTCCACTTGATTGATTACTTTTTGTGTTCAGTAAATTCAATAGTCCGGTTGGTAATTGAATTTCGAATGCTCCAAATAAATTAAATGCAAACACGATGAAAATTGCTGCAATAAATAGATTTACCCAACCATTTGCTGCAAAATCGCGGATGCCAGTAGCTCCAAAAATTAATGCTAGTAAAAAACCTAATGCAGTAAAAGTGAAGATTATACCAGCAGCATATACTGCCGAATCTTTTAGAGCGTTTCCACCTTGCTTTTCTGCTCGTTTTGTAAAGAACGATACTGTTATCGGAACCATCGGAAATACACAAGGAGTTAGCAAAGCTAAAGCACCGGCCGACATTGCAAACCAGATAAAGGACCAAACTCCTTCCTCTTTCTTGGAATCTATTTCGGTTTGTGATTTAGACTTTACATCTTCAACTTTATTATTAGTCGTTGCTAATGTGTTTTGTTCAACTTGCAGGACATTCTTGTCATCTGAATTTATTTGTTCAGCAGAATTATTAGTGTTATTTAACATTGACTTAGAAAAATCACTTTCGTAGATGGTTGTTTTCCAATTTACTTTGTAATAATCTGGGGGCAAACAGCTAACAGAATCGCAAAACTGAAATACAAATTCAAAATTCAATTTATCTTTCGAAAAATCCAAATCTTTTTTGGCAATTAATGGAATTTCGACAGAAAAATTACCTTTGTAGAAATTTAATTGCATTTGAAAACCATCGTCGAACTTTGTTTTTGCTTTTGGAAATTGGATTTTTCCTTTAATATCAGCTAGTTCCTTGGATTTATTAACTAACTCAGAAGTAGTTGGACCGATGCCATCTGGACCAATTTGTTCTTCAAATGAATAAGTGTAGTATCTTTTATCAATCGATAAATCAATTTTGACAGCAAAAATTTCATTTACTTTTACTTGACTTTTCGAAACGCTTGTTTTAAAACTAACAATATTCGAAGATTCAGAAATTTGAATTACTGACAGAAATGTAATTAACAATATTAATGATTTTATACGTAAGGAATAACCTTTTAAATTTTTCATTCCTTATCTCCTTGAAAATAGTTTATTAATCGTTGTGACGCAAATTTATCTTCGTGAACAGGTTCGTTCAGAAGCATAGAATTTAAATAATCTGACATGATTTTAGCAGGATTATATCCATAGGTTCTTAGTAAGTAGTTCAGAGCAATTGCTTCGGAAATTACCGTTATATTCTTACCTTGATATATTGGTAATTTGATGTAATCTAATTCTACTCCCATAACTTCGGCAAATGATGGTTCCAATCCTGTTCTGGTATATTCTTCCTGAGGATTGAATTCCACAAGTTCAACTATTATTTCTAATCTTTTCTGAAATCTAACTGCTTTAATACCAAACATTGCTCGAACGTCGATAATACCTAGTCCTCGGATTTCCATAAAGTGTTTTGCCATGCGGGTGCTAGTTCCCATAATTGTGGACTGGGCATTATTTGTCAACATAACCGTATCGTCGGCAACAAGCCTGTGACCTCTTTCGACCAAGTCCAATGCAAGTTCACTTTTGCCAATTGCACTTTTTCCATAAAATAAAATCCCAACTCCATAAACATCTACTAGGGTGCCATGGACGACCATCTGGGGTGAAAACTGATCGTTCAGAAAAGAAGAAACTACATTGTAGGTTGTAGTTAAATCTCGGTCAGTAACCAATACTGCTGTGTTGCTTAGTTTAAGGATGTCCATCAAATCTTTTGAAAGAGTAATGCTACTTGTTAGTATAATGCAAGGTGGATTTTTTGAAAGCAGAGAATTAATTGCTTTAACTTGTAACTGAGAATCAAGATGATTTAAATAATTAATCTCCTCTTCTCCAATAAGGTACAACTGGCCTGATGGAGAAGAATCATCAAATCCACTAAGTAATAATTGGGGTCGGTAGGGAATTTTGCTCTTAATCTCTTGTTTTAGGCTTGTTTTGTCTGTTAATAAGTTTAAATTAATAGGCATGGATTGTTCTTCAACTAATACTTGAACATATACCATCGACTTGCTAAGGATGTTTTCTCTTGGGAATTTCCAAATCATTTTTCTAAAGCCAAAAAAATTAAAATGCAAATTACTATTTTTTTAGTTATTATTAAAACGAAATAAGTTCATATTACTTTTAAGCAATATATAATTTTTACTAATTTAAACTAAAAAAATTGTTAATTTCGTTATAAATATTTAAATAAAACAGAAAAGAAATATGGCATGGTTTATTAGAAACAAACAGAATATCGAAGATACTCAACCTTCTTATATGCCAGATGGACTTTGGACCAAATGTCCTTCTTGTGGAGAAGTACTCTATAAAAAGCAGATGGAAGACAATAACTATGTTTGTATTAAATGCGGACATCATTTTCGTATTAGTGGCGGTGATTATATTAATTTACTTTCGGATGAGGGTTCATATACAGAAACTCATACAATTATTAGATCTTCCGATCCGCTCATTTTTACGGATACGAAAGATTATCCATCAAGACTGGAAGAAGCCTACAAAAAAACAGGACTTAATGAAGCTATCACAACAGGCCTCTTCAAGATTAATGGATATGATGTATCGATTGCAGTAATGAATTTCAATTTTATTGGTGGAAGTATGGGGAGTGTGGTTGGAGAAAAAATTTTTCGCGCTGCCAAAGACTCTTTGGAAAGGAAGATACCCTTTTTGCTCATTTCTGCTTCAGGAGGAGCCAGAATGCAAGAAGCTGCTCTATCGCTGATGCAAATGCCTAAATGTGCGGCAATTCTTGCTGAACTGAAAAATAACGCTATCCCATTTTTATCATTATTAACCGACCCTACAACTGGTGGGGTAACTGCATCCTATGCAATGCTCGGCGATTTGAATATTGGAGAACCAGGTGCTCTAATTGGTTTTGCAGGTCCCCGGGTTATCGAACAAACTATCAGAAAAAAGCTTCCTCCTGGTTTTCAACGGTCCGAAACAGTCATTGAAACAGGCTTTATCGATTCTATTATTAATCGAAATGATTTGAAAAGAATGCTTACTGTTTTTCTGAAATGGTTCAAAAATTAACAGAAATTCATAAAAAACAAAATTATTTTATAAAACTCTTGTTTTTATCATTTTTATTTTGTATATTACCTTTTGGAAAAGTTCTTTGTCAATCAAATATAAAACTAAATCTCTCGGTTGGTGCTGGAACCTATTTTTCAATACTCAGTAAGGGTTTTTTGGAAGAATATAATACCCTTGTTGGAGGCAAAAAAGAAGAATTTATGCATCAGTTTTCGCCAAACATTGGGTTGTATGTTAGTTGGGATTCAAATTATTCTGTTAGTTTGAATGCTACATTAATAAAATTCAAACTTCAAGAGAATTTCACTAAAGAAACCTTTACTGGAAGTAATCAATATCGATTATTACTTGAAGATATAAACATAACTGCTGCTCCAATTTATTTAAGCATCAAATTCACTGATTATAGTATCAAATACCGTAGTTTTCTTCAAATTGGTGCTGGTGTTGCATATTCGTATATTGAATGGAAGGAAAATGTAAATTCGCCAATTCCCAACGATATTAGAATTGGTGGTACAATTTTCAACAAGAAAAGTTACTACCCAACGATGTTTTCGAAAATTGGGGTAGAATTACTTTTCGATAGAGGATCTGTACCAAAGTTTATCAATGGAATTAATTTATCTGCAGATATTGTATATATTGCAAGATACGAAAAAATTTTTAATAAGTTGATAAGACAGCATTACAACAACTATCCAGCATTCAACGAAAAACACGCAATTATTCCATTTATGTTGGGTTTGAATATTGGAATAATTCTCAATCTGGACGATGAAAAAGTTAACCGAATTTTCGGTTCAAATATTTAAATGTTTAACAATTTAGAGGTTACAATGAAAACTAACGTAACATTCCGACATTTTAATGCAAGTCATCCTAAACTGCAAACCGAAGCAGTGGAGATTGCAAATGGATTTACAAAATACCTTGATGTTATCAACAGCGTTGATGTTGAATTTATCAACGACGAAGCAAAAATAGTTGAATTCAAAGTGAGTGTAACTCGAGATGTTTTAAAATCAAGTTCTCAAACTGATGACTTTCACAAATCTTTGCACGACGCTTCAGACAAAATGATAAGACAACTAACAAAATGGAAAACTAAACATTTTAACAATCATCATTCTAAGTGATAATTAATTACAAAGAATAAAGAAGTGGCTATCTCTGCATTTGGGATAGCCTTTTTTTGTTTCTTTTTGTTAATTTTAATATTTAAAAAAAGTCAAATGCTTCATATCCTAACAAAATTCGACTCAATTGCAAGACCAATCGTGTTAAAACTGCCTGGTTTAATTCCAGTTTTTTTCTATTCCTATGGTCGCAAATTATTTTTAAATCAATTATTCAAATCAACTCCAAAAAAGAAAATTGAAATCCCAATTGAATTTCAAAGAGAATTTTGGGGTATCAAATTTCAATCGAACGTGTTCAATGCTGCTGGAATCTTCAAAGAAATATATGGTTATGAATTGTGCTACCGCCAGGGAGCAGCTGCATTTTTGGTTGGTACAATAACCCCAAGAGCCCGGGTTGGCAATACGAAAAAAGGAATTAAACATCCTTTTATCCCACTCCAGAATAGCCACTCCGCAATTAATTGGATGGGTTTGCCTAATGTTGGACTTGATGAAGCATTATCTAGAATAAGTAAAATTGAGAAGAAAAAGGGTTGCCCGATTGGTATTAGCGTCTCATCGCAACCCGACAATCCCGAAAGCCAGGCAATTAAAGAATTGATTGAGGCATTTAAATTAATTGAGCAATCGCAAGTAGATTTTATTGAGTTAAACGAAAGTTGTCCAAATGTTGCACATGCCCATTCAAACGAGCAGATAGGGAATTTGGATAAAGGTTTGGTCGATAGGTTAGAATTAATATCCAAAAGTTTTCTTACGCAAAGAAAACGGCTTTTACCAGTAGTGGTCAAATTCTCAAATGATACTGCAATAGAGCAGGTTGATGAATTAGTTGGGTTACTTATTAATTTAAAATTCGATGGAATAAATTTTGGAAATACTTCGACTAAATATTCTGAAATTCAAGATCAGTTAAACGAAAGTGATATTCTAAACTTTCAGAATTTTACCCAAACTTTTGGGGGCGGAGTGAGCGGTTCTGTCCTTCGCGGAAAATCCTTATTGCTGTGCAATGCAGCTGCTGAAAAATCAAAGCAAATTGAAAAACAAACTGAGTTTATCGTAATCAGAACTGGGGGTATTGAAAATGAAAAAGACATTTTCGAATCCAATTCATTAGGGATTCATCTCAATCAATGGTTTACTGGATATTTCGAGGCATTTTCGGAATATGGTCATTATTGTTATTCCAGTATTCTGAACATAAAAAAGCAAGAATAAGTGTATTTAACACCAAGGTGTCATTCTGAGCCGTTAGGCGAAGTATCTAATCTGCGAACTCACCCCCCAACCCCCCTCTCTTACGAAAAGAGGGGGAGACGAATCATGCATCCCCCTCACAGAGGGGGAAGAAGGGGGAGGTGTTATTAAATTATGACTAAATACCTCTCCTGTCTCTTCGAGACACCCCCTGAGAGAGGTTTTTTTCTCCATTATTGCTTTTTGTGAAAGTTAATTATCGGTAGCACAAGCACCATTGCTTGTTATAGTAGTAATGCACTTATTATATAATCTCTATGAGATAATAAGCGTCTTTCTTACACATGAGTTACCATAATAAAATCACTCTGTGATTTAACATTAATGGAAAAGAATACATAAAATTAATCGCATAGCGATTGCATTATGGTAACAAAGCAATAATATGAAACAGCTTATCGCATAGCGATTATATTGTGGTAGCACTTTCCCAAAGAATATATCCTTATAAAAAACGTGTAAATTGACACATAGAATTTTAGTTGAAACTAAATTGTTGTATTAATAGGGTGATGTATAGAAAATATCTTTAGCTAAAAATATCGATATAAAAGAATTTATAACTTATTGTTAATAATGCCTTTACGAATAATATATATCCAAAAATATCGAAATATTTGATTTTAATCAAAATAATTGGTATCACGTATTATTTTTTTTGTAATTTAGGGATGAATTTTTTAACAATTAAGGAGAAAACACTACGGCAGCTCCTCAAAAAACAACGCAGAACGAAGTAGAGACAAGAAGGGCTTCACAACTTCACAACTTCACAACTTCACAACTTCACAACTTCACAACTTCACAACTTCACA
>CAYOPF010000115.1:0-7839 GCA_964405755.1 uncultured Chloroherpeton sp. | reverse complement strand
TGCAAATTACTGATAACTATATAATCCATCAAACCTCGATTTTGTTTCAATATACATAAAAATATTTTTTTTGTCGCAATAGAAAAAAAGAACTCCCCCTGCCCCCTCTTAAAAAGAGGGGATTTTTGCTTTTGTCTCTTTCCCCCCTCGCTTCCTTAGAGAAGGGGCTTGGGGGGTGAGTTCGTTCGTAACTCCGCCTTCATCTCCCTCACAGAGGAGGATGAGATGCCGTAAGATAAAAATATAAAAAACTTCACTTAAAAAAAGAATAATTCCCCTCTATAAGAGGGGATAAAGGGGTGTGTAAAAATATGGGAATAATGATTAATCTATTTAAAGATGAAATTCACGACACACCCCCTGGCCACCCTCTTCAAGAGGGGGGAAATGACGTACGATAAAAAAGTAAATCATATTCCATTACAAAACACATAAATCATAGCCCACAAATGAATTCGTGGGTGAATTGGATTATAAAAAAAGTTGAAAAAAATATTTAATAACAGTGCTAGAATCTCGATGTGATATCCGTAGAGGTGAACGGTCGCCACCCCTACTTTTTCTTAAAAAATGTAAATTTAATATTCTAATATAAAGGAAATCTCAATTGAAATTGAGATTTAGTAATTTTCTAATAGTTATCGATTTGGGCTCTTTGCAATTTGTCCGAAAAATCAACATATACAGTCTTCCACTCTGTAAAGATATCAAATACTGTCCATCCACCCTCACGATGGCCGTTACCAGTACCCTTTACCCCACCGAATGGCATGTGGGCTTCTGCTCCAATTGTTGGTGCATTAATGTAAGTAATTCCTGCTTCAATCATATTCATTGCTTGGAAAGCATTGTTAACATTTTTGGTGTAGATCGAAGAGGACAATCCAAACTCGATATCATTTGCAAGTTCAATTGCATGCTCGAACGAATCTACCTTGGTTACCGAAAGTATTGGTCCAAATATTTCTTCCTGGAACAATCGCATATCGCGAGTAACATCTGCAAAAATAGTTGGTTCATAAAAATATCCTTTAGCAAGGTCGCCTTCGGTTGCACGCCTTCCTCCACAAACTAATCTTGCACCTTCCTTTAATCCAATTTCTGAATACTCAATACAAGTGTTAAGTTGTGCTTCGTGAATCACTGGTCCAACTTGCGTTTTGGGATCCAAACCGTTGCCAAGAATTAATTTGCTGGCTTTATCGGCCAACATATTGATAAATTCATCATAGATATCTTTGTGCAAGATTAAACGAGACGTAGCTGTGCAGCGTTGGCCAGTTGTGCCAAAAGCACCCCAAAGAACGCCGTCCAAAGCCAATTCCATGTTTGCATCGGGCATAACGATTTGTGGATTCTTGCCGCCCATTTCCAAGGATATTCGCTTGTTCAATCTACCGCAAATTTCGCCTAACTTAACTCCAATACCTGTCGATCCAGTAAATCCGATTACCTTCACATCGGGATGCTCCACAATCATATTGCCCATATAACCCTTGCCAAGAACAACATTGAACACTCCTGCTGGAAATCCGGCTTCTTCCATAACTTCGGCGAACATTACTCCAGCATGGGGAACATCTTTGGATGGCTTATAAACTACTGCATTGCCAGCAGCAATGGCAGGTAAAATCTTCCAACTTGGAACTGCTATGGGGAAATTGAAAGCAGTAATAACGCCAGTTACTCCAATTGGAGTACGGAACGACATATTCATTTTATCGACCAGCTCGCTTGGTGCATTATAACCAAACAACCTACGGGTTTCGCTTGCAGCATAATATGCGGTATCGATTGCTTCCTGGATATCGCCTTTGGTTTCGAACACAGGCTTGCCCATTTCACGAGTCATATTGCGGGCAATTTCGTCCTTGCGTGCATCGAAGATATCGCCAGCTTTTCTCAATAAATCACCTCGTTTTGGTGCAGGAACTTTTTTCCAAAATTTAAAAGCTTCTTTGGCAGCAGCTACTGCATCATTAACATCTTCCTGACCAGATTCGGGAAATTCCCCAACAATATCTGATAGATCAGCAGGATTTATGTTCTGGAAATATTTGCCAGATTTGGGTTCCACCCATTGACCATTAATATAATTCTTGAACTTTTGCATAAATTACCTTTTTTTTGGTTTCAGAAAATTGATAAATAACAAAATTAACTTCTAAATATTAAATTTTTGTTATTATTAAGAAAAATTAATTGACTTTTCGAAATTGAATGTAAGCAATTCTAATAAAGCATTGTTGTTTGCAATTCTGTAAATTTTTTGGATAAAGCAAAAATATTCAGTAAAATCTGATTGATATTACAATTAATTGTAAAAAAATTAATCAAGAATAATTATTATTTAGTTCATTGATTTTTATTAAATTTGAAGTTACTTAAATTCAAATTAATAAAAACAAACATTTTTTTAATAATAGAGTGATGAATTATGAATAATTACAAAATTATCTGGACCAAAATTGACGAAGCTCCGGAATTAGCAAGCTATTGCTTATTGCCAATTGTTAAAGCATACTTCAAAGGTTCCAATATCGAAGTAGAAACCAAAGACATTTCATTAGCTGGACGCGTGATTGCCAACTTCCCCGACAACTTGACAGATGAACAAAAAATACCTGATTTCTTGACAGAGATGGGTGAAATTGTTAAGCAGTCCGACGCAAATGTGATAAAATTACCTAACATTAGTGCTTCTATCCCTCAATTGCAAGCAACTATCAAAGAGTTGCAATCGCAAGGATACGATATCCCCGATTATCCCGAAGAGCCACGAAATGAAGAAGAAAAGAAATTGCAGGAACGTTTTTCGAAGGCACTTGGTTCTGCAGTAAATCCAGTTTTGCGCGAAGGCAATTCCGACCGTCGGCCTGCAACTTCTGTAAAGAAATTTGCCCAGAAAAAACCACATAGAATGATGAAACCATGGAACCCCGCAGGAATGAAAACAAAAGTTATTCACATGACAGAAAAGGACTTTTATGGTACCGAAAAATCTGTTACTATGGACAAACCAACTAATATAAGAATCGAATATGTTGGCAAAGATGGAAATGTTAAAATACTTAAGGAAAAATTATCATTGCTCGAGGGCGAAGTTATCGATAGTTCGGTAATGAATGTGGCGGCTTTACGAAAATTCTATGCAGAAGCAATAGAAGAAGCTCGTAAAGATAATCTATTGTTATCGTTGCACTTAAAAGCAACCATGATGAAGATTTCGGACCCAATTATGTTCGGACATGCTGTGGAAGTTTACTACAAAGAAGCGTTGGACAAACACAGCGATTCATTAAAGCAAATTGGTGCTAACGTAAATAATGGTTTGCAAGATATTTTGGATAAATTGGATAGATTGCCCGAAGATAAAAAGAATGAAATTTTAGCTGACATAAATAAATGCCACGAAAATCAACCAGACTTAGCTATGGTTGATTCGAGATATGGCATAACTAACTTGCACGTACCCAACAATATAATAATCGATGCATCGATGCCTGTGGTCGTACGCGATGGCGGTCAAATGTGGGACAAAAACGATCAATTGCGCGATACAGTTTGTGCAATTCCCGATCGTTCTTATTCAACTATGTATCAGGAAATTATTGAAGACTGCAAACGAAATGGCCAGTTCGACCCTGCTACGATGGGCAATGTCTCCAACGTCGGATTGATGGCACAAAAGGCAGAAGAATATGGCTCCCACGATAAAACGTTCGAAGCCGAAGGTGATGGGGTTATCCGAGTTGTTGATTTTGATGGTAATTTGCTTATGGAACAGAACGTAGAGAAAGGTGATATTTTCCGTATGTGCCAGACCAAAGATATAGCAATTCGCGATTGGGTGAAATTGGCAGCGCGAAGAGTGCAGGCAACTGGCAATCCTGCTTATTTTTGGTTAGACAAGAACCGTGCTCACGATCGCGAAATAATTAAAAAAGTAAATAAATACTTACCAGAGCACGATACTCCTGGAATGGATTTAAAAATATTGAAACCTCAAGATGCAATTCGATTATCGTGCGATAGGGTTCGCCAAGGTTTGGATGTTATATCGGTAACTGGTAATGTACTTCGTGATTATCTAACAGATTTATTCCCGATTTTGGAATTAGGCACCAGCGCCAGAATGCTTTCGGTTGTGCCTTTGTTGGCAGGTGGTGGACTTTTCGAAACTGGTGCGGGTGGTTCTGCTCCAAAGCACGTACAACAATTCTTAAAAGAGGGGCATCTCCGTTGGGATTCATTAGGTGAATATTGTGCTTTGATACCATCGTTAGAGCTGATTTATGAAAAAACTCAAGACCCGAAAGTTGCAGTTTACATCGAAACCTTAGATAAAGCAGTAGAAATGTACTTGGAGAACGGAAAATTGCCTTCCAGAAAAGTAAAAGAAATTGATAACCGAGGAAGCTCATTCTATTTAGCAATGTATTGGGCTCAGACATTAGCGGCTCAGGATAATGATCTGGATTTGAAAGCAAAATTTGCTCCAATTGCCAAACAATTAACTGAAAATGAATTAAAAATAAATGAAGAATTGCTTGCTGCTCAGGGCAGTCCCGTCGATATTGGAGGCTACTATCATTCAAACGAAGAAATGACCACCAAAGCAATGCGTCCAAGTCCAACATTCAATGCAATAATTGATTCAATATAGTAGTATAAATAAATTTATTTAAGGTAGATTAGTGCAATCTACCTTTTTTTTATGTAAATTTGTATTTAAACTCAAGGTTTGTCGTGAGGTTATTAGGATTATCAATTTTGCTATTTTTCTTTTTTTACACTATAAAAATTCCAAAATTATCTGCAGAAACAGATAACCAAAACACGGATATTATATCTTTTGTTGATTCTTTATCAAAAATGCTATGCCCTTCTATTAAAGAGGAATTAAGAGTCAAACCATTTGACGAATTTGTAAAATTGCAGATAGATACCACAAAGTTTGATAGAGAATGCCTCAATAATTTTCATAATTTTTATAATTACTTTTATTCATTAGATAATCTTGAAGAAAAATACCTTGAATATTATAATATTATTGGTCTAGCAGGAAGAAGTGCAGATTTACCTTTGCTAATTGAAAAAGTTAATCTAAGAGCTGTTTATACAATTATTCAGGGTGAAAAATTTAACTACTCAACATGGCACAAAATATACAAAGTCAATTTCGAAATAATAGATAAACAATATGATTCATTATCAATTCTCGATACATTATATAGAAGGTATATTCCAAAGGATATTGAAGAAGCTGCTAGAATTTGTATCAGTCAATTAAGTCAAGAAGATATAAAACGAATTTCGCAATACCATAGCGATGAGGATTGTTTCTGGAGTGAATTAGAATTATCAGGAAAAATTATTAGAAAAGAATTCTTGCTATTTTTAAGACCAAGATTGACTAAATATTTTGAAGAAAGAATAAATACCGGGAATCCATTTGTTATTTCTGGTTTGATTATTGTCAATTCAAGAAATTTGCTCAAAAGAGAAAAATTTGATTTCGTTGAATTTTATCAGAAAATTAAAGACTTTGATGTACCATTTAATGTAAAGCCTATTAAAGGCAAAAAAGCTTTAAACTTTGATGACAGAGAATAAGCTATGAACTTTAAAACAAAATATTTCGAACCCTCAATTGGTCGCTTTCGTTGCTTCTGTACACTTTTGGATGTATTTCCAAGCCATTCGCCATATTTGTATTCGTTCAATAATCCCATTTCCTACTCGTACCCGACGGGGCTCGCTCCAGAGAAGGAGAAAGGTGGGGGGAATAAGATACAGCATATGAATTGGTTCGAGTTGCTTAAGGAGAGCTGGCAACAATATAATGTTGAATATCAAAATAGCTGGATGATAGAAAAAATATTGGAGAAGTTGAATAGAGATATGTTTTGGAATGATCAGCTTAATTCACTAATTGCTATGGCAAACAATGCAGACACTGGAGTGGATGAAAGTGCTGATATGGCACGAAAAGCCCGCCAAGGAAGATTAGGAAATGGAGTAATCAAGATTGATGGTAATAAGGGAACTACTAAATACTCGATTGGAGGATATTCTATGACTGTTTATTGGACTGTAGAAAAAGTAGAATCTGAAGAAGAATTAAATAATAGTGTAAGAGAAGCAGGAAGGAAAGTAATTGAATCCCTTGATAGAATTGCTGATGCAGGAGAATATGGATTTTCAATTATGAAGGACTTTGTCAGGGAAATGTACAAAACAAAACAGACTTTACATTTTGATCTGACATTAAGTGGGTATGATTTAGCAAATCTGTGGAACAAAAGTTGTGGAACAAATTACGAATTCATCTTGGGGGTTTCGTCTAACAGCTGGTTGTTCTATGATGTAGGAAATGAAACATGTAATGTACAAGGAATAAATAAGGGTTCAATATATATTGCAAAGGAATTTTTAGGTGATTTAAGTGAAATTAAGAAATATTCTATATATGAATATAATACTTCCTTTCGCTATACTTTTTCTATGGTATTTTACCATGAATTTAAACACAAATATGATTCGATGTTTGAGTTCATACCTTTTGACAAAGAGGTTTCAGCACGAAGATTTGTAAATTGTATATTTGATTTCTACATTATGCGATACAGGATAATAAGGTTTTGAATACTACCAAATTACGAAATTATAAGGAATTAAAACAGTGAAAACCATTTCAGTATTCTTAATTTTTATATTTTTAGGCTGTGCTACAACTAATAATAGAGAAGTACCTGAACCAAAAGGAAATATTAAATTTGTCCAAGAATTATTAAATAATCATAAGAAAATCAACATTTTTTTAAATGACACAAACATTTCGCATAAAGCCCTGATTTATAAATTAAAATATAAAAAAAATGAATTGCAAGACTATATAGAATTGAATAAATTCAATCTAGGATATGATGTTGAATATATAGATACGATAAAAAAAATTTATACTCCTTTTACAGAATATTACTCATACGAGCATGAAATTAAAATAAAGAGCAAATATAATAATCAGATTTTATGGTTCGGTTTTACTTATGATGATGAAGCCGATAGATGGAAAATCTGCGGTTATTGGTTTTGCAACAACCCAATCGAGATGATACATTATGGCGAACCTTGTGATAAGAAGTAGGAATGAATATTTCGCTCCCGAAAAGGATAAAGGGGATCAGTATAATTATTCAAAATATTTTGTAATTTTGTGTATTGTACTTATCAGTGAATGAAAATGATATATACATTTGAATGGGATCCAATTAAAGCATTATCCAATTATCAAAAACACAAAGTTAGGTTCGAAGAAGCTGCTACAATTCTAAAAGATCCAAATGCTTTGACAATATACGATGGAGGTCATAGCGATACAGAAGAAAGGTGGGTAACCTTAGGTTTAAATACTTCAGGCAAGCTATTAGTTGTAATACACACATACAATATTATCGATTATCAAAACGTATTGATTAGAATAATTTCTGCACGAAAAGCAACAAAAAATGAGATTAAAAAATATAATGGTGATTTATGAAAAACGAATATGATTTTTCTGAAGGCAAACGAGGTAAATTTTATGTAGAAAATGTTCAATTTAGACTTCCTATATATTTAGAGGATGATATACAACAATTTTTTACCGAGTTGGCCGAGAAAAAGAATGAAAATATGAGCAATTTAATTAATAAATTTATAAAAGCAAACATTCAAATATATAAAACTTTGCTTTAATTAATAATTATAATTTATGATTGGTGCAAGGGTGTACGACCCATAAATAGGCAGATTCCTTTCGGTGGATCCACTTTTGGATGCATTTCCAAGCCATTC
>CAYOPF010000114.1:0-7934 GCA_964405755.1 uncultured Chloroherpeton sp. | reverse complement strand
TGTTTATCACTAACAAAACTTGCTTCTTTAATGTTCTTTGCTTTTTGTAATTCTTCTGCGGTAATTCCCTTGTTAATTACATCCTTGATAATATTGTCCATTGCTTTAATGTTCTCGTCAATACTTTTTTCGGGAGCAGCGATAGAATAGAAAATTAACGAACCAGCTCTTTGTAGAGCAAATGGGAAGAAACTTGCACTTAAAGAAATTTTGTCCTTATCAACCAATTTTTGGTAAAATCTGGAACTTTCTCCAGCAGCTAAAATGTCCCCTAATATCGAGAGTGGATAATAATCTGGATCTGAAGAGCTTACTCCTAAATATCCAACAAATACGCCAGGCATTTGTGCTTTTTCGTCTTCCACTTCTTCAAGAACAGGTTTTTCTAATGGTTTAATAACTATGGATTTTTCTTTTGGAATTTCCTTGCGTGGCAATCTACCAAAATATTTTTCAACCAAAGCTCGTGCATCGGCAATATCAAAATCGCCTGCAATCGATAAAGTAGCATTGTTTGGGAAATAGTAACCATTATAGAAGTCTTGGAAATCCGATATTTTTGCATTTTGGATATCTTCGAAAGAACCAAGCACAGTCCATTCGTAGTTAGTACCTTTAAAGAGGTTCTCAAACATTTTGTCGAGCATTGTTCCGTAAGCTGTATTTTCGCGTCTCATTTTCATTTCTTCGGTAACAACACCTTTTTGAGTAGAAACCCCGATGCTATCTACTTTTAAGCCTCTCATTCTTGATGACTCAATCCATAGAGCCATTTCGAGATAATTTGAAGGTAACTTTAAGTAGTACACAGTTTCGTCGAAAGAAGTGTGGGCATTCAATGTTCCACCAGCCTCTTCCACAAACTTGTCGATTGAAGCACGTTCGTATGCATTTGTTGCTTCGAACATAAGATGCTCAAAAAAGTGGGTATAGCCAGTTCTTCCGGGAATTTCGTAGCGCGAACCAATTCGGTAATGCACAATTGTAGCAACAATTGGAGCCGACTTGTCGATTGAGTAAATTACACTCAACCCATTTGGTAAAGTATCTTTTACGAAAGATATTGGTCGGAAACTATCAACTTTTGCATTTATACTTTGTACAAAAAGGACTACAAAAGCAAAAGTAATGATAAATTTAACTTTTCTTATCATAATTAATCCTAATAATTTAATTTATTGAAATTGCTAATTTACATACTACGAAATTATTAAAGATTAGTTACATTTAGATTTTTTAATATTATATTTTTCATAATTTTGGATTTTGATAGAAGAACTATGCATAAATTTGCACCAAAAAAATCAATTGGCCAGCACTTCCTTCACGACAAAAATATCAGTAAAAAAATTGTCGAATTATTAGGTATCCAAGATGGAGACAATATTGTCGAAATCGGCCCTGGCACTGGTGCGCTAACTCAATTTTTAATAGAAAAAGATATCACAATAATTGCTTACGAAATTGATAAACGTTCGGTAGAGCACTTGAAAGAAGAATACAAAAAATACATTCTAAAAAAACTTAAAATTATTGAAGATGATTTTTTAACTTCGGATTTAACGCAATTGGAATCAAATAGCACCAAGAAACTCAAAGTTATTGGCAATATTCCATATTACATCACTTCGCCTATTCTCTTCCATCTTTGTAATTTTTCCAATTCAGTTGATAGTGCAGTGTTGATGATGCAAAAGGAGATTTATCAGCGTTTGGTTGCACGACCAAAAAGCAAAGAGTACGGAATATTAAGTTTGTTGGCAAATTTGTTTTTTGTAGTAGAAGAGAAATTTGATGTTCCTCCCAGCTGCTTTTTCCCTCCTCCAAAGGTAATGAGCAATGTTGTTAAATTGAATTTTTCAAATAGTACCTTAAATATTTCAATTCAAGATAAATTTCGAATTCTTGGACTGATAAAGACACTATTCAATCAACGAAGGAAAATGATAAGTAATACTATCAAAAATTATTTCAACCAACATAACTGCAATTGCGACGATATTATGAACAATTCAGATTACTTAAAGTATTCCAAAATGCGTCCTGAAGAATTATCTATAAAAGATTACTTAATTTTGTATGATATAATAAATCCGAAATTAGAAAAGTAATAATGAAATTCGATTTTAATTCTAAGAAATACAACCTGAGATACTCTGAGATATACACCCTTTCTTCTTTGATGATTGTAATAATGATGAATTTAATTTTTTTCTGGATAGTTCCTCATTTTTTTTTAAATATAATCATTGCAATAACTTATGCATCATTTATCTTAGTAATTCGCAAAAATGCAAAAGAATCACCTTTCTATGAATTTTTAAGCAATGTTCAATATTTAATTGGAATTTTGATTGTTTATAGTTTATATCAGTACATAATAAAATCACTTCATCCAATAGATTATGATAATATTTTGATAAGTTGGGATTTAGCATTATTGGGTAAGCATCCTAACGAAATTATATCACCTTTTGTCAATCCGTATTTAACAGAATATCTGCAAATAAGTTATACTATGTTTTATTTTTTACCTATTTTTACTGCAGTCGATTTATATTATAATAAGAACTACGAATTCGATACATATTTGCGAAATATTTTATTTGCATATTTCTTCTCCTACTTTTTATACTTCATAATGCCTGCAATTGGACCTCGATTCACCTTATATACTTTTGAACAAATCAATACTGAATTGCCAGGGATATTTCTAACAGATACATTAAGGTGGTTTATCAATTTGGGTGGGGGAGTAACGAATCAATCAGTAAATCCGACTAATATTGTGAACAGAGACTGTATGCCAAGTGGACATACAATGATTACATTAGTTGTAATTTTTTATAGCTTTCGTTTTCAATCAAAAATGCGTTGGCTCGTTTTCACAATTGGAATAAGTATAATTTTTGCAACAGTTTATTTAAGGTACCATTATTTTGTTGATATAATTGCTGGAATTATTTTTGGAGTTATTTCATATAAAATCGAGCCATTTATCAACAAAATTTACAGGAAGAAGATAAGACTTGAATACTGAAAAAGTACATAAAAATCAAATAGAACTTAGCATCGTAATCGTAAATTACAATGTAAAAGATTTTCTTTTTGATTGCTTAAAATCAATTGAAAATTCCAAAACTAACTTTAATTTCGAAACGATAGTTGTCGATAATAATTCAAATGATTTTTCTGTAGAGTACTTAAAACCTCAGTTTCCCGAAGTTCAATTTATTCAGCTCGAAAGTAATTTAGGTTTTGCGAAAGCAAATAATATTGGCTTAGAAGAAGCATTAGGAAAGTACATTCTCTTTTTAAATCCAGATACCAGAGTTGATGCGGACACTTTCCAAGTAATGAAAGATTATATGGATGCAAATCCAGAAGTATTTATTTCGGGCTGCAAATTACTCAACCCCGATGGTTCTTTCCAATTGCCTTGCAGAAGAGGTTTCCCAACTCCATGGGCAGCATTTTCAAAATTATTTGGTTTGCAATCACTCTTTCCTAAGTCCAAATTATTTGCTCAATACAATCAAACATATCGTTCAACAGATGAAACCTATTACATCGATTCAGTAATGGGAGCATTTATGTTTTGCCGAGCTGATATTATTAAACAGTTAAAGGGATTTGAAGAAGACTTTTTTATGTATGGAGAAGATCTTGATTTATGCTATCGTGCTACCAAATTTGGTGGAAAAGTTGCTTATGTACATTCAACTTCGACGATACACTTCAAAGGCGAAAGCACCAAAAGAAGCTCAATCGACGAAATTAAGCACTTTTACGAAGCAATGGAAATATTTGTCCGAAAGCATTATTCTTACTCTCGTCCATTTTTATTTTTATTGCGACTAGGAATTTTTATAAGAACATTTGTTGCCTACCTTTTCAAATTTAAAAATGATATACCTATAGTTATTGCCGATATTGCGATAGTGAATATTGCATTACTTTTAGCAACACCAGTACGTTTTAATGATTTTCTGGGATTCCCCGATTATGCCTATCCAATTGTATTTATCGTATTATCAATAGTTCAATTTGCTTCCTTTTTCACAGTAGGGGAATATTTCGAGGGAGAACATTCTATTAGGAAAGTATTTTTTGGATATTTGGTTGCATTCTTTGTACTTATAGGTTTTACATACTTCTTTAAAGAATATGCATTTAGCCGAGGAGTACTTATGCTGACCATTGGCATAGGAATATTGCTTACCTCTATTGTTAGATTGTTCCTTCATTTATCATCCCGTGGCAAAACAAATTCCATTCCAAGAGTAGTGTTGCTGATTAATTCGACGAAAATACAATCTTTTTTTGGTGATACCAAAGTTAACAATACTCTAAAAAACATCGATTTAATCGGTATTTTTGTATTGGATAAAATACAGGATCTGTCGCAAAATTCACTCATAAAAGGCAACATTGAATACTTTATTATGGATATTAAGAATTACGATTTAGACGAGATTATTATTATTCAGGACCAACAACATAACGAAAATGTGACTTTACTTCTCAATAATGCATTGGATTTAGGTAAAAAAGTTTATATGGTAAAGAGTATTCAAGATTATACAATCTCTAAAGTAGTCAATTCAGTTAGTACTAATCAGTTTATTAAACATTCCCACAAACTAATACTTCCTCGATATCGTTTTGTAAAGCGATCAATTGATTTATTAATTGCTATTTTTATATTAATATTACTGTTCCCATTCTCGAGATCTAAGAAAATCAAAGATACTTACTCAAAAATTAAATCTGTTTTAGCTGCATCGTACTCAATTGTTGGTATTTATCCTGTGGATAATATTCGTAATTACAATTCCAAACCAGGTATATTAAATTTAGTTTTATTCGCAGATCCCAATACATTGAACGATTATACAATTAAAAAACTTAACGATTATTACGAAAACAATTATTCATTGTCTTTAGATTTCGATATTTTAATTAAATTTGTTTTTAAACGAAGGTAAGAAAATGCAAATATATGATTTTGAAAAACCAATTGTTGAATTGGAGAATAAAATAGAAGAAATAAGAATGCTCACAGGCGACATTGATATGAGCAGAGAACTTGGAGATTTCGAGGCTAAGTTGTTAGAATTAAAGAAAAATATTTATCAAAGCCTGACTAACTGGCAAAAAGTTCAAATAGCACGCCATCCAGACAGACCTTTTTCTTTGGATTATTTTCATAATATTTTTGACGATTTTGTGGAATTGCACGGTGATCGAAAATTTGGTGACGATAAAGCCATAGTAGGCGGAATGGCTTCTTTGGATGGTAGAAGCGTTATGGTAGTTGGGCAACAAAAAGGTAGGGGAACAAAGGATAATTTGATACGTAACTTCGGAATGTCCAACCCCGAAGGTTATCGTAAAGCTGCTCGTTTGTTCCAGTTGGCAGAACGGTTTGGGAAACCTATACTTACTTTTGTCGACACTCCTGGAGCCTTTCCAGGAATTGAAGCAGAACAAAGGGGACAAGCTGAAGCAATCGCAGCTAACCTAATGTTGATGAGCGACCTTAAAGTTCCTGTAATCGTTGTAATAATTGGCGAAGGTGCGTCCGGAGGTGCTATTGGTATAGGTGTTGGCGACAGAATTTTGATGTTCGAATATGCCTGGTATTCAGTAATTTCGCCCGAATCCTGCTCTAGCATCTTATGGAGAAGCTGGGACTTTAAAGAACAAGCAGCCGAGGCATTAAAGCTAACTGCTAATGAACTCATTAAATTCAATATAATTGATAGAATCATTCCTGAACCTTTGGGTGGTGCTCATAAAAATCCAACAGAGATTTTTAACACACTTAAACCAATTTTGATTGAAGAATTAGATAATCTGCTCAAGATTGAACCACAAAAGTTAGTTCAAATGCGTAAGGAAAAATTCTACAAAATGGGAGTTTGGGAAGAATAGTGAGTGACCGACCACGAATTATTTTCTTTGGAACTCCAGAGATTGCTGTTCCTACCTTAGAGTTCTTACATCAGGAATTTGGACTCATAGCTGTCGTTACCAATCCAGATAAAGAGCAAGGACGTGGCAAGAAGCTCCTTCCCTACGAAGTTAAATTGGCAGCTCAATCCTTGAATATTCCTACAATTGAACCAGAAGATTTAAAATCCGTAGAATTTGCAAATTCATTGAAAGTATTAAATCCCGATATTTTTGTGGTATTTGCGTACAAAATTCTTCCAAGTTGGATATTAGCTATACCCAAAATTGGATCATTTAATGTACATCCAAGTATGTTGCCTAAATACCGCGGTGCAGCTCCAATAAATCATGCAATCATCAATGGGGATTTGGTAACTGGAATTTCGACTTTTTTGATGGAAGAAAAAGTTGATGCCGGAGGAATATTGCTACAAGAAGAATTCTCAATCCCAGAAAATTCTACAGCAGGCGATTTAGCTCAAATAGTAAAGCATAAAGCACCCGAAATTGCACTTAAAACTATAAAAATGCTACTTTCTGGAAATCTCAAAATAATTAAGCAAAATAATAACTTAGTTACAAAAGCTCCAAAATTATTTAAAGAAAATTGCAAAATTGATTTTAACCAACCTGCAGAAAATGTTAAAAATTTTATAAACGGTGTTTCACCAGAACCAGCAGCTTGGACTATCTGGAATTGCCAGCAGGTGAAATTCTATCGATCAATAGTAAATGAAGAGACAATTGGATTAAAACCTAATGAATTTAAAATTACAAATAAAAATTTCCTTATAGGATGTGCCCATAAGGAAATTAAAGTTTTGGAAATTCAATTGCCTACAAAAAAAATGATGAAAATTTCAGATTTTTTGAACGGCTACAAGGGCGAACTGAACGGAAAATTCGATTAAACTAATCCTTTTTCCTTGACCAAAATGTTGTTCGGCCAATCAATGAAATTCCTATGTATCCACGTATTTTAAGTTTATCTTTGCTTTCAAATTCCATATAGCAACTATATGTTTTACCACTTTTGGGATCGTAAATCTTTCCATCGTTCCATTCATCTTTTCCGTCGAACACAAAGTCCTTTAATATAACTAACCCAATTAAAGGTTTATCTTTAAATTTGCTATCAGGATTTTTATCATCAACTTTGGGTTTCCCGTCTCTCAAGGGTTCTTTTAGCCAAATGATTTTGCCAAAAAATTTATTTCCAGATTTGTAAATTTCAATTAAGGACTCATTATTTTCGGAATACCATTGTCCCAAAATATCATCAGCTTTTTGTGCAAATAAAACTGATGAAAAAAACAAAAATGAAAGGAGAATAATTAAAAATTGTTTCATAATTTTCATTATTTTAATAAACTTCGGGAAATAACCAAACGTTGAATTTCACTTGTACCTTCGTAAAGTTCAGTAATTTTTGCATCGCGATAGTAACGTTCTGCATTGAAATCTTCAGTATAGCCATAACCTCCGTGAATTTGAATACAACGGTCTGCACAGAAAGTGGCAACTTCGGATGCTTTCAGTTTTGCCATAGCTGCTTCGCGAGAATAATTCATTCCTTTGTCCTTCATAACAGACGCACGCCAAGTGAGTAATAATGCAGATTCATACTCCACCCACATATCGGCAATCATCCATTGAATTGCCTGGAAATTAGCAATTGGTTGATCGAATTGAATTCTTTCTTTCGCATATTTAATGGCATCTTCTATCGAGGCTCTTGCAATTCCTAATGCTTGCGAAGCAATACCAAGTCTTCCGCCATCTAATGTTACCATAGATACCTTGAATCCTTTTCCAATTTCGCCCAATAAATTTTCTTCGGGAACCACAACGTCTTCAAGAATAATTTCGGCAGTCGAGGAGGAACGAATTCCTAATTTTTTCTCCAATTTTCCAATACGATAACCTGGCATATCCTTCTCTACGATGTATGCAGAAAGGTTGTGCTTGTCATCGCC
>CAYOPF010000113.1:6089-8042 GCA_964405755.1 uncultured Chloroherpeton sp. | reverse complement strand
AAAGGTACTGGTACAGGAGTGACAGTTGGTGGTTTAACACCTGGCAAAACATACTATTTTGCAATTTTTCCATATAACGGCGGTTCTGCCACAACAAGTAAACCAAATTACTATACAACTGAAAGAAGCAATAATACAAATTATGCATCAACAAAATCGTCAGAACCTACTTCTGCTTCAAACACATTACAATTTACTACAACAACTACAACAAGTATGAAATTCAACTGGATTAATGGTAATGGCGAAAAGAGAATAGTTGTAATGGGTTTAGCAGATCCATCAACAACACCAGTTGATTCTGTAACATATACTGCAAATTCTGCATTTGGTGATCCTTTAACAAAATTAGGTGCAGGTTTCGTAGTGTATAATGGGAATTCCAACACAGTTACAGTTACTAACTTATCCCCAGATACAAGATATTATGTGCGTATTTATGAGTATAATGGTAGTGGTGTTTATACTAATTACTATGTAACTTCATACCTAAGTGGCAACAGATATACATTAGACTATGAACCAACTATACAGGCTAGCCAAATTTCATTTGCACCACAAACTCAAAGTGCTGCAAATAACCTTCAATTGATTATGAGTTGGGTTCGCGGTAATGGTGATGGTTGTTTGGTTGTAGCGAAAGCTGGCGAACAAGTAAGTTCCGGTGATAATCCAAAAGATCAAGCCGACATCGATAGTTACACAGCTAATGCAGCATTTAGTTCAGGCGACAGGATTGGCGATTCATATGTAGTATATGATGGTACTTCAAACACAGTTACTGTTACAGGTTTACTATATGGTCAAACTTATTACTTCAAAGTATTCGAATATAATAGTGGAACAGGAACAAATACCGATTCAACAACATCTACAATTAATTATTTAACATCGAATGCTGCAAACAATCCAAATTACGGTATTGCAGACAGCTACGAGCCAAACGATTTAATTTCCCAAGCAAAATTTATGCAATCCAATGGTGCATTGAACGATGGAATAATTTCAAATGCAAACGATGTGGATTGGTATTCGATTGAACCTGATGTTGTGAATAACAAGAAGTACATGAGAATAAAATTATTGAATCAACCAAAGAATTACACAATAGAATTATATAACAAGGATGGCCGACGTTTGCGTAGTAGTAAATTCGGCAGCACCACCGACGAAGTAATTGTAATAAACAACTTGCCAGAAGGAGTATATTACATCAAAGTATACAGCGAAGACGGAGATTACTCAATTACACCATATAGAGTAAATGCACTTGAAAGCGAATTGGAATACAAGAGCGAGACTCCATAATTCTTAAGGTAAGTTAAATTAGTTCTTTGAAAAGTTGAATTTTTGGATGGGGTGAACATCCCCGGATGAACTCCCCCGGCCCCTCTTATGAAGAGGGGAGAGGAAAAAATCCCCCTCAATGAGGGGGGATAAAAGGTAGAGGCATGAGGAAATAAACCTCCCCCCGACCCCCTCCGAGAGGGGGAGCCACTCCATCCAAAATCAACACTAAAAGAATATATTAATTAGAAAATATAATGTACAATAAAATAGAGGAAAAAATTATGAGAAAATCGACCAACAAAATCTGGAGAATAGCTTTGTTCGCAACAGTGCTATTTGTAGTGGTTGGATTTTTGAGCGAAGTAATGGCTCAATCGTACTACGATTTTTCGCTGAAATACCGCAGATTGGGTAACAAAGTCGGCGTTGAATTGTGGGTAAAATCCACAAATCCTGGTGCTCCAGCATTGGGATCGTTCACAGTTCCAGTTACTTACAACACGAATTTCTTACAACCAGCAGCATTGACCTACACAGCCCACCAAACAGACAGCGTGAGCTACAACGTAGATCAAAGCAACCCCGTCCCGACGATAACCTCGCCATTCCATAGTGCAAATGGCTACGGAGCAATAACAATCGTAAATGGTACAGGTTATGCAG
>CAYOPF010000113.1:0-6067 GCA_964405755.1 uncultured Chloroherpeton sp. | reverse complement strand
GCTCCGGTTTCGTTCCATCATCGAGCGGCCGTGGTACATTTGTTGGCAGGATCGAATTCGACATCATCAACTACGCTACATTGGAAGCAACCGAACTAACAGGAATTGCAATTAAAACAACTGGAATTCCAAACATTGCTGTAACCGATGTAAGCGGAAATGCATTAGCATTGAACACAGATTACACAGCAACCAACCCAACCGATATCAATATTATTGGTATAACTATATTAAATCCAAATGGACCAAAAGAAGTAGTAAACAAATACTATCAATATTTGTCATTAGGAGGCACTTTATACGGTTATCCAATTTACTTTGAACGTTCAGGATTGGTAAACACAGCAACTTACAACTATGGAACAGATGCATTGGCATACCAGGCATCCTATTCAATCGATGGTGGATTGTCCTATACAAACACATTCCGCTTTGCCGAAACATCTGCTCAAGCAACAGTAGTTAACTATGCAAACTTAGCAGATGGCAACATCGAAACAACAACAGGAACATTACCTGGTTACACAGTAACCAAACCCGATGGCGCTCCAGTACCATTCAACTGGAAAGGCGTATTGCGAGTAATCTGGGCAGGCGATCCATTCTTTGCACAAAGAAGCGAAAAAGCCCGCTTTAAGTTACAGCAATTAATCCCAACAGGCAGCGGTTCGCCAATCACAGGCAGAACACTTGAAACTCCATTCGGAACAAGTCAGTTCAACTTTGTATTGGGTCGTACCTTCTTTGCTCAATTGGATGGAAATTGTGCATATTTGAAAACAGCACAAAATTACAGTTTGCCAACACAATTAACAGTAGAAGCATGGGTTAACATCAATGCATTGGGTGCAGCTGGAACCGAACCAGGTATCATCGCACACAGTGGCGGTTCATCCTCGCCAGGCGAAGGAGCATTCTTATTGTACTTGGAAAATGGTCAATTCCCAGCATTCCGCGTACGCGAATTCCAGGACAGAGGATTTGATGGCAGTTCAATCTACTTAGGTAAAGTAGTTGCCAACGAACCAATAACAGTAGCAAATGCCAATATAGTATTATCGAACGATGCTGCAAGCGAAATCCACCGCAAAAATTGGGTGCATTTAGCAGGCGTAGTTCGCAATAATGTAGTGGAATTATATGTAAATGGTCAACGAGTTGGACGCACAACCAACACACAAGCAATCGATGCAAGAATGGCAACATTCGAACATCCAGTATGGGTGGGAGTAAATCCAAATGGTGGCATCCAGGCAGGTGATTATATTAATGCAGGTATCAAGGAAGTAAAAATCTGGAGAACCGCATTAACTCAAGAAGAAATCCAAAGCAAAGCAGCTGGCGTTTACGATCCAGCAGGTGCAATCAACCCATTGGGACCATTAAACCCAGATTCATTGAGAATATCATTGGATATGTATTACACATTCCAGGCAAATCACAACGATTATGCAACAAGTGCGACATATCAATATGGTAACAATATATTGAATAATTATACTTGTGGCGAAACAATGGACAACGATGCAATCGTTTATCGTCCGGACCGACCACACATTAAGTTGATCGCTCCAATAGCAGGCGACGGCGCAAAGAATAAAGAAGATGATTTATTCTATATTCGTTGGATTGGCTTTGGATTGGGTTCGATAGCATCTAGCTCGTCACAAGACTTACAAATTGAATATAGCCGCGATGGTGGATTGAATTGGGCAGACGCATTGGACAACACAGTTGCTCCAGCAGGCGTACCATTAGACCAAGTAGAAATCGAAGCAAATTATGCAATATGGGAACCATACAATAGTGTAACATTCTCAGGAGCATATTCAGATTTACAAGGTTTGGGCAGCACAATCGACCAAAACTATACAAAATTAACAAAAATTAGAATTAAAGGTAAAACAACCAACAATCAAGATGATATCTACGACGAAAGTGGCGAATTCTATGTAGCTCCATTCTTTGCACTTCGCAATGGTGGATCGGCTCAGGTGTTCGTGCCAGGCTCAACTGATTTCAACTTAAGCCGTGGTGTATCATTTGTCGAAATGTGGATTTCGCCAGAAAGATTTCCAACATCAAGCGAAGGTTACTTCGTATTGGCATCGAAATCCAATGGAACAAATTCTCATTTTGAATTAAGATTATTAAGCAATGGCAGATTGCAATTCCTAGTTGTGAACTCCGATGGAACAATTTTGACTGCAACAAGTGATGGAACAAAACCATTGGTAGTACCAAACGAAACATTATTAGGCAAAATCTGGACACATGTTGGTGTATTGGTTAACTTGGCAAATGGAACAGGAACGAGCAATGTTCGTTTCTATATCGATGGTTTACCACAAACAGAAGATGCATTAACTCAACAATTGGGAACAAATGTAACAACCAACTTATCGAATACATATCCATTGTATATTGCATCATCACCAACAGGTACAAACAACTTTGTTGGCGAAGTTCGTGAATTCCGTTTCTGGAATGGCTATCCAGCAGATCAAGCATTATCGGGAATAGAATCGCAAGTAAGCCCAACTAGTTTAACTAAGTTTGTTCAAGGTGCATTAACAACTTATGCTAAAGATTTCAGTACTGTTCCAACAAATTATCAGAAGAACTTAGTTGCAGCATTTGCATTCGATGGTGGTTCCTTTGTTAATAATGGTTGGTATAAATCAGTACCATCAACAAACAGCAATCATCAAGCATTAGTAATAGGTAATGTTGGACTAAACGGAACAGGTATCAGTTACCAAAGTACTCGTCCATACTTAAAATTGGTTGAACCAATTGTGAAACAAGAAGTTCCAAACACAGCAACAAGTTTACGCGTTCGTTGGGTAGGATTCCACTTCGATGCAATTGCATTCCGTTCAGGAAGCAACGCATTGAACCAAGATGCAGATATGGCATTCGGTTTATTTGGTGGTGGCGGTCAAGTTATTCAACCATACCAATTTGTAGCAAGTGATAAATATGCAGTAGCATACACAAACTCATTGAGCTTATTAACAACAAATACATACAGATTTGTTGGAACATCAACAACTCCACAATATGCTGCATCTTTGAATATTTCAATTACAGATCCAGATGCAAACAACGACGAAACTTACAATGACCAAGGTCCTTTGAGTGCAGCGTTGACAAACGCAAGATTAAGATTGCGTGGCCGTTCAACTATTAATGCCAATATTCCATGGGAATATGTAAGCATACCAACATTGCAAACAGAAGGTAACTTATTTACAGTTACTCCTCCATCCAACTTTACTTTAAGAGTATTATTGGAAGGATTCCATACTGGTAGTAATAATAATGTAGTAAACTTAGGGACTAATTACAACTCATTGGGAATCAAAGCATCATTGTTCTCCGAAAGTGCAGGTCAACCTAACACATTGGTTGCATCCAAGGAAGGAACTGGTTATATATTATCCAATCCTTCAGCATTGGATCCAACAACTCGTGGCGTAGATGGATCATATTTTGCATCCGTTCCTTTTGTATTCACTAATATAACTGATGGAAGTTACTTCGCAGTAGTTGAACACATGAACCACTTACCAGTTATGACGCGTTTTGCTGCTCCATTTATGTTCAATGGTGATAATTTAGAAACATGGACTATTGAATCAGGTTGGGACTTCCAAACCTGGGGACAAAACTCAACTCCAACTGCTAATGATTACATGCAAGTATCCACTGATGATAAATACTCAGGAACTGGATTGTTCTCGGCATACGGCCAAACACAAATTAGTCCAAGCATTGTTGGTTTCGACGAAACTTCGTTGAACTTTACTGCTGGACAAATTGTATCGACTTCGAACAAAATGGCTGCTTTGGTTGCAGGCGATGTTTATCGTGATGGTCAAATCAATGCCATCGACCGTGTTCAAGTTCGTGCCGATATTGGTTCTTCAGTATATCGTTCAGATGTTACGGGCGATGGTTTAGTTAATGCAATCGATCGTGATTTAACAGATCGCAACTCTAATAAATTAACTCGTTTACCCGACATTGGAGTTGTTACTTATCCTGCAATACCAAAAGCATTTGATTGGATTGCAACAAGTAACCCAATGGAAGCTATATCCCCATTAAATCCAACCCTCAGTGAAGAAATGAATGATGCTGCTAAAGATTTCTTGGCAAATGGCAGCAAACGCAACGACAAGAAAAACAACACTTATGCACTGCAAGGAGGAGTTAGCTATAAAGTAATGGGTTCGACTGATAAGAAAGGCGATAGAATCTATGTTAACGTATATCTACAAAACACCGGTGGCGATTGGGCACCAGGCAACTGTACATTTGGTTTAACATTCGACAACAATTCGCTCGAGTTTGTTGGGTTGACAAATGTAGATGAAAATCCATTCCAAAATTACAAGAACAAAGGTTACTCAGCAGCATTCTCGGGACCAACCAAGGACGGTGTGAACCCAATTGCTAATTTGAGAACAATTGAAATTGACTATGATGGATATGTTCGCCCCGAAGGTGTTATTGTTCCAAAAACATGGACTAAATTAGGTACATTGGAATTCAAAATCAATAGCTTTGTAGATAGATACGAATTTGCTTGGCACAACATCACTGCAGTATTAACTACAGATGGACGCAACGTAACTGGTAGCGGCGAATTTATGCCTATCGAACCTATCGATGTAGTTCGCACTGTTGCTGTTACTTCTCCAAATGGTGGTGAAAATTGGCGCTCTGGCAAAACTTATCAAATCACTTGGACATTGCCATCTGATAATGCAATGGGATACCTTGAGTTTTCGGATAACGCAGGTGCTTCTTGGTCCAGAATTACTGCTGAACCTATTAACTTAATGTCTGGTGTTTACACTTGGAATTCTCCAAAAGTTAACTCCAACAAATGTTTGGTTCGCATTGTAGATACTCGCAATGGTAACGAAATCGACCGTAGCAACAATACATTCACATTAAGCGAAGACGTAATTAAAATCACTCGTCCAGCATCCACAGACCCAATTTATAAATTCGGAAAATCCGACTTTATCGAATGGACTATGGAAGATTTGGCAACTATCCGCTTCGAATTTAGTGCAAATGGCAAAGATAATTGGACAATTGTAACTGGTCCAGTTAGCTCACGCTTATTGCAAACTAAATGGGATATCCCAGCAGTTAACACACGCGAAGCAGTTGTTCGTATGGTTGATGTTAATTCCAATCAAGTATTGGCGTATAGCTCACCATTCAAAATCTTGGGTGGTAATGGTACATTCATCAGTCCTAAGAAAGGTCAGATTGTTAAATGTGGAACAAATGAACCAGTTCGTTGGACAAGCGAATATATCAATAAATTCGACTTACAACTCTCTGTGGACGGTGGTAAAACATGGCAATTCATAGCTAAAGATGTTAATGCATTGAAGAGTGTTTACACTTGGACAGTTCCAAGCGTATTGTCCGACAATGCTATCATCCGTGCTATCTGGAATGGTCAGGAAGATATGGAATATATGAGAACAGGTATTTTCCGCATCCAATGCGATGGTATTGGCAATGTGGAAGAACCAGTTGCTAAATTGCACTTCTTCAACGAACCAGTTCCAAACCCATTTGCTAACGAAACAAGAGTTCGCTTCACTTTGGGAACATCTGCAAAAGTATCTGTTAAAGTTTACACAGTGAACGGCGACTTGGTAGCAATTTTGGCCGATAATGTCGATTTCGTTGAAGGAACACATTCGTTAGACTTCAATGCAATTAACTTACCAGCTGGAGTTTATATCATCCGCTTGAATGCAGGTACATTCGTTGATACTAAAGAAATAATTCATATCAAATAAGTAAGTTCTCCTTAAAGAACTGAAAGAAGGGGCAGTCCTTAATGGACTGCCTCTTTTTTTTGTATATTGTGATTAAATCATGATTTTTTACATAAATTATTTATAGGAGGAAATGCAATGCTTTTATACTTCATCAGGAGTTATATTACTCTTATTATGAAGTATTTATTCGATTTTTTATCTAATTTTATTCTTTTTTTTAAAAATTCTTTTTCATTTTCATAATTTGA
>CAYOPF010000112.1:0-8051 GCA_964405755.1 uncultured Chloroherpeton sp. | reverse complement strand
GTACAGTACCTAAAAAGTACATCAAAACACAATTACCTTCTGTATCCATTTCTATAGCTTTTTTCCAGTAATTTATTGCATCGGTTGTATCACCCGAGAAGAAAGCTGCCTGACCATATTTTCGGTAGTCAACTGCATCATATTTATAAGAAGCTTTATCCAAATCCAAGTACACTTGTTTGGCTTTGTTGAATTGTTTTAATGAAACATAACAATCTGCCAGATATTTACTTGCAGTTGTTTTGATGGAGTCAATTTCATTACGAACTATATCTAAATGAATAACAGCACTGTCGCATTCTCCGAGCTTATATAGAGATTCTGCCAAGTACCATCTACCGATTGAGCTATTTGGACGTAACTTTACGTATCGGGATAGCGCTGTTGCAGCTTCGGGAAACTTTTCTGAAAAATACCATATTTTACCTTGTTCAAAGAATGCTTTTGCATTCATTGAATCGAGCTGCGAAACAGTATTCCAGGATTTTAATGAACGAGTAAATAATTCGTTCGAAAGTTCCTTGTCCATTTCGCGATTTGCTAGCCAATAGTACGAAATAGCCAAATTCATGTGTGCTTCCACATTATTTGGGTCTAAAGCAAGTGCTTCTTCGTAATTCTGTCGTGCAAGTTCATAAACACGTTTGGAAAAATACAGATTTCCCAAAGTGACCAATGGGGCAGGATTCTTTTTATCTAAATTTCGAGCTCTATCAATTTGAATTTCGGCCTCTGCTAATGAATCTGCTTTAATATATATTTCGGCTGCAGTAATAAGGTTATATAAATCCTTTGGATTTTCTTTGATAATCGACTTAATTACTTTTATTGCCTCATTAAATTTTTTCAATTGAGCAAGAGAAGTTGCATACTTTTGAGCAACCATATTATCATCATCCGTAATTTTATATGCAGCAGCATAATAGCGATTGGCATCATCGTATTGCTCTAAGTCAAAATATACATCACCGAATGCAGTAAGCATTTGGAAATCTTTTGAGTAATTGTTTGCTATATCGGGTATATATTTGGCAGCCTCTTCAAACTTTTTCTGGCGTACTAAATCCAAAAAGCTATCCTTACTAATTTGACTAAATGCAACTTGAGTTATCAATAGCAAGATGACGATGAGATTAATTCTTTTGAACATTAATTTATTCCTCTTTAATTAAAACAATTTTCGCATGTGTTGGAACAATTCCATAATCTTTAAAGTATCTTTGGACGTAAGATTCCTTTGATATAAAAGACGCAAACCAAAGTGCAAGATTTTTTCTATCATCAAGCAAATAGGCTTTATGTGTAATTATGTATGGGTATAATGATTGCACTATGTATGATTGATGAACTGATTTTGGCTTGATATGTTTTCCTGTTGAGTCATCATAACCAATTTTCAAAGGTTTGAACCTTAAATCACCGGTAACCTGGCTTAGATAAGCTACTCCTATTGAATTTGGAGTTGTTGCGACATAATCTTTAACGGAATCTGGAGTTACATAGAAACGGTGTTTTCTTTGTAAAGTACCTCCTTTCAAAACCATTTTTTGAAAATTGGAAAATACACTTGAATTGGGTTCGCAAATCGCAAAGATTGGTTCGATTGGAAGTCCAATTTTCTGCAATGATTTAGAATTCAAATCAGTTAAATAATCCTCTATGTTGTTTGCATTCAGTGTGTCGATAGGTGATTCTATTTGAGTGAAAAACACTAAAGCATCCTCGGCAAATGGATAAGGTTCTGGGAAATCGACATTATAATAGTTAATTAAAGAATCCTCATCTCTCAGAAATCCGCGACTTTGCAATACAATTTTTGCTTTGCCATTTAATAGCAATCTCATTCCTTCGCGAGAAGATACAGGAGTAAATTTTGGTTTTACATTTGGAAAAGCTTTTTCGTACATTTTGAACACAGAATCTAACATAATTGCATTCTGGTTATCATAAAATATATCAACTTCGCCAGAATTCCAAGCTTCGTATTGATCCGATCCCGTTTTGTTAGTATCATTACAAGCTGTGAGAAGAATAAAAGTAAATATTACACAATAACTCAATAAGTAAATATTTATTGCTTTAATCTTCATTTCTGATTCTCCTATACTTCCTCGAAGCTAAATAATAAGAATAAATACGATATACACCAAATACCACCATTAGACCACCTATTACTCGGAATGTAATTAGATCTTGAGTTTCAATAGAAAAAACATTGAACAGAATTATAAAACCAAGAATTACTATGGCAAATCTAATTGCATAGTTCACTAAATCTTGGATAATATTTCTACTTTCTTCCATATAATCTATATACACATACAATGCTAAAAAAGTTACAAAGTAATTATACTTATTTTTTTACAGAACTTCAAAATTATCAAAAAAATATCAATTATTGATTAATTTTTGTTATTGATTGCCAAGAATAATTCACACAAATTAATTAATTTATTGTTTAAAATTTATTAATTTTGTAGTTTATTCAAAATTCATTGCGGTCGTGGCGAAATTGGCAGACGCGCTAGACTTAGGATCTAGTGGGGCGACCCTTGAGAGTTCGAGTCTCTCCGACCGCACATACTAAATTTCGAGGCAATTTTGGAAAAGAATTATACTTTAAATTCCAGCGGTTTGAACACATTGGAACTTACTTTAACAAAAAGTGAAGTTCAGCCTGTTTTAGATGAAGCATACGCAGAAGCCCAAAGATCAGTCAGCTTACCAGGTTTTCGTAAAGGAAAAGTACCTCTGCACATGATAAAGAAAATGTATGGAAAAGCAATAGAAGCCGAAGCAAATCTTGACATTGTTAATAGATTCTTTCCACAAGTTGTTGAGGAAGATAATTTAAAACTAATCGACAGCCCTTCTCTAAAAGATGTGGAAACCACCGATACTGGTTTTAAATTTATTATTGGTTTTCAGACAGTTCCTAACTTTGATGTAATAGGATACAAAGATTTTGAAATCTACGAACCTGTTTATGTTATAAAACCAGAAGATGTAGATAATGAATTAACCGTTCAAGCTCAAGAATTAGCTGGAAGAACAAGTGCAGAGGAAATCACTTCTTATGGCTATCATATATACTACGGAATTGAAGAAATTAAGGATGGAGAAGAAGAACATCATCATCACGAAAGTGAAGAAGATGACGATCACGACCACCATCACCACCACGACCATCAGGATGTATTTCTGGGTGATAACAGAATAAAAAGTGATTTGAAGGATGCCTTTTTAAACAGAAAAGTTGGCGACGAATTTATTTATTCCGAAGGGGATAAACAATTCAAAATTATGATTGAAAAAGTTGAGAAAGTTGAACTTCCTGAAATTAATGATGAATTTGCAAAAAAAGCAAGTCAGGACAAATTTGATAATTTGGGTGATTATCGTCAGAACCTTGAACTTGTTCTTCAAGATTATTGGGATAATAAATCTCGTCAAGAAATTGAAAGTCAGATTATCGACCACTTAATCTTGAGTAACCCCGAAATAGTACCTCCCGAAAAGATGGTAGAAACTGCATTGGAAAATATTATTGAAAACATGAAAACCCAGTATAGAATTCCAAAAGATAGTAAGCAGTATGACCAATTCTTCCGCGAAAGTTACCACTCTCATGCTGTAAATCTTGCTAAATGGACAATGATTAAAGATAAAATTATCGAATCCGAAGGCATCAAAATTGAAGATTACGACATCAACGATTGGATAGAAAGAAGTAGGCAGTATTTAAGTCAATTTAACATGACTGATGACCAATTAAAAGGTATTATTGATACCAACGATAACTTGAAAGGCGAAATTCTTCAGAAAAAGTTAATAGATTATCTTTTAGGATTTGCAACAACAAACGAAATTAACTTCGACGATTATTACAAAAAAAGACAAATGGATTTGCAACCTAAAGTCACAGAAAATCAAGAAGAAACAAAAGAAGATGATAATTTGACGGAAGAAGAAAACTCATAATTTTGTCTTCTCTTCTTGGCTAAACTGCAATTTATTAATTATGTTTTTACTTCATCGGGGATATTTTTTTATCTTTCGATAGAGAATTTTACAAATTTATTATTCATTAGCAAGAAATATATTCCAGTTTGCAAATCAGTTAAATCTATTCTTATAAGTTTTGATTGAATTGCCCAATTACCACTATAAACACATTCTCCCGAGATATCATATATCTTAATACAAATAAAACCATTATAGTGATTTTTATCAATTATTGGTAATTCGATAAAAATCTGATTAGTTGCTGGGTTTGGATAGACCACGAAATCACTGAGTTCGTCGAAAATTGTATTTGTCTTGGGATTTACTTCGATTGCACCAATGGAGCGAGGAGAATTAAATAAATAACCTTCGAAGTCCTCTTTGGGAAATTCTACCTCTTTTCCTTTTCCATTTACCAGTGATGATATATTTATTACAATACCCTTCTTACTATCTTCAGAAATCATTGGGTCAACATTTTTTACGCCATTTGTTTCTGTAACTGGTAAATTTGGTCCTACCCAGTTATTGTTATCGCGGTTGTACCATAAATTATTTGCAAAGTAAAATGTTTCGGGACTTGTGTTGCTACCTATATTTAATGTTGGATTTGATGCAGAATTGTTAACATAAACAACATTATTTACGAAACTGTTATTACTGCATTTGGCAAATCCTTCGTTTGTGTTTTCCTGAAGAATTCTTATTGCCCATTTGGTTGGAAGATATATCGTATTATTAACAACATCGCAATTAATTGAACCAACAAAAGCAATTGGAGCTTGAGAACCTACAAAAATATTTGAATAAACAAAAATCTCTTTTGCTTCGTATTTGGCTCCCATAGGACGGAAAAAATCTAATCCAGTAGAGCCTCCTATATTCAAAGCCCTTAATCCCCCATTAATAAAAAGATTCTTTTGGATTGTTATCTGACTTGTTCCCCCTTTATTTTGAATGGAATTCGATCCTTGATCCTGGAAAATACAGTGCTCAATTATCCCGTAATGGCAACCAACCATATCAATACCACTACCACCAGCAGAACCATTACTAAATTTGCAGTTACGGATAATAAAATTATCTACTCCAGACATTTTTAGCATATCATTGTTTCCAGTTGCATTCATACTCCGCCACTCACAATTCTCTATAATTATATTATTGGCGGGAGTTTCGTAAGAACCCCCATCATCAATATTTACGCCATTTGCTGTTTGCGATTCGAAATTCAATTTTGAAATTCTCAAATATGCGGGGTCCGATAATTGCATTGCTGTTGATTGTCCACGAAAAACTACTTCCTCGTTATCTTTTGCGGTTATAGTAATCCATTTATCAGCAGTTCCCTGAAGCTTGGAGATGTAGCTGGAAGTGGTATAAACTCCCGACCTCATCATAATTGTATCTCCCGGCTGAACATTAATCGTTGCGTTCTCCAAATTACGAATGGGACAAGTAGGACATACTTCTATTACCTTACTGTTTAAATCTTTCGCAATGCAAAATAGAATTACCAAAATTCCAAATTGTATTATATTTTGTTTCATAATTATTCCCATCTTTTTAATAATTACAAATTAATAAATTTCTGGAAATCTTTTATAAACAATAACCTTCTATTTTTTAATTATTTATTAAATTTGTAGAAAAATGAATATAAATATGCTCAAAAAATACATAATTCCAGTTTTGTTACTTTTTCTTCTATCTTGCGAAAAGGAAGATATTCAGGATTTATATAATTCTGCAAAGGAAATTAAACAAAGCAAACTCATTACTTATCCTTTCCAAAGTTCTGTATTCCCTATGGATATAATATCGCCCACAATAAGATGGACATCCGACCTTGAAAACGTAGAATATACAATTAGCATATCGAACGCTGATACTTCAATATATTTTGTTTATCATACAAAGAAAGATAATTATAGAATTCCATCGCAAGATTGGGAAAAAATGAAGCAATTCCCCAACGATACAATCAAAATTGAACTGTTCGCGCACACTAACAAAGATAAATACAAATCTTTGGCTTACGATAAGGTGCAATTTAGCATATCATCAGATAGAGTGGACGCACCGATATTTTTCCGAACTGTTACTTTACCTTTTGGTTACGCTGTGGAGCACTTGGAAACTATTAAATGGAGATTAGGATATGTTTCCGATGAGTTAAAACCCTTTACTGTGTTGGAAAATATGCCTGTTTGCGGTAATTGCCACTCATTCTCGACTGATGGAAAATCAATGGGAATGGATGTTGATTATGGAAACGACAAAGGAAGCTATGCTTTATTCGATATTGAAAAAGATGTAAAGTTAACCAAAGATAAAATCATCACTTGGTCCGATTACAAAAAAGGTGATGGCGAACAAACCTTCGGACTTTTATCTGCTGTATCGCCAAATGGACGTTATGCAATTAGTACTTTAAAAGATAGATCCGTTTTTGTGAAGGTGGATAATTTGGAATACTCCCAATTATTTTTCCCAATCAAAGGTATTCTAGTTTATTACGATAGAGAAACTAAAAAATTCAAACCATTAAAAGGTGCTGACGACAAAAAGTTTGTAAATAGCAATCCTACGTGGTCGCCAGACGGTGATTATCTTGTTTTTGCCCGCTCTAAATACTATAAGTTGCCTGAAATAGAGAAATCAAAGAAAGCTATCTTGCCTCCCGAACTTGCTCAAGACTTTGTGGATAGAAAAAAACTCTTTAAATATGATCTCTATAAAGTTCCGTTCAATGAAGGACTTGGTGGAAAAGCCGAACCAATTCCGGGTGCCTCAAAGAATGGTAAAAGCAATTACTTTCCAAAGATTTCTCCCGATGGAAAATGGTTGATATTCACTCAAGCAAAGAGTTTTATGCTCCTGATGCCAGATAGCAAACTATATTTAATGCCAGCGGAAGGTGGGAAACCCCGAAAAATGAAATGCAACCTTTCAAATATGAACTCATGGCACTCGTGGTCCCCTAATGGAAAATGGATTGTCTTTGCTTCGAAACATTTTGGACCATATACACAGTTATTTGTTTCTCATATCGACGAAAATGGCAACGATTCGCCACCAGTTTTGTTAGAGCAGTTTCAATTCGAAAACCTTGCAGCCAATATTCCCGAATTTTTAAATTTAAAAGAACCAAAATTCTTTAAAATTAAAGATGAATTCCTTTCCACTGACTATTACGGATTGCAGATTGGCAAAAACCGAATAGTGCAAGGAGACTTCCAAGGAGCAATCAACGAACTTACTGAAACAATTAAGCTTAATTCAGGTGATTATGATGCCTACAACATGCGTGCTATCGCTTATAGTGAACTGAAAAAGTACGATGAAGCTATAAATGATTTTACAAAATGTATCGAAATCAAACAAATACCTGAAGCATACTATAATCGAGGTGCGGCTTACTTTGCCAAAGGTGATTTTAAAGTTGCTTTAGAAGATTTTACACAATGTTTAAAATTATCTCCCGACAATATTAAAGCATTGTACAAACGGGCACTCTGTTATTATAATGCTGAAAATTATCAAGCATCTCTTAAAGATTTTAATAAGTATATCGCAAACTATAGTATCGATTATCGAGCCTATTTTGAACGAGCTCTAACCAAAATAATGTTAGGAATGACCGAAGAAGCATGCAAAGATTTATATTATTCCAAAGAAAATGGAATTACAGAAGCCAATGAATTGATTTTAAAAATCTGTAATCAATAATCCAACCATCATTTCTATTAATTAATTTCAATTGCATATGAATTTATTCGTGGGTGAATTATATTTAATTCATATCTATCCATATTTTAATAAAACCCTTTCATATCAGAATGTGATTCTTAACCAAATGTCTTACAAATACATATAGATAGTTATACTATATGTATATTAATGCTTATATTATTCTTAGCAATAATTGATAATATCTATATAAATGAACAAAAAAGAATATATTAATAAAAAAAACATTTGCAAGAACAGAAAAAAGGTTCGCAAGAACAGAAAAAAGGTTCGCAAGAACAGAAAAAAGGTTC
>CAYOPF010000111.1:0-8388 GCA_964405755.1 uncultured Chloroherpeton sp. | reverse complement strand
AGGGATCATGGTAAGTGAAGCTGGAATTGAGCCTGTTTTTCAGTTTCAATTTGATTGCTCAGGATGCAAAGCTATCTTCGCCTGCAGCCGAACCAATTACAGAAGTAATGATTCCGTCCGAAGCAAAATCGAAATTGAACAATTTTTTTGATGCAATTAAGAGAAAAGAATTTAAAAAAGCATACGATGAATTACTTAAAAATAGTCCAATAAATGACAAGAAAGAGGATATAGATAATTTGCTGAACCAAACGGAACGAACGATAAGAATTTACGGAGATTTTGCTGGCGCTTCCTTTGTAAACGGACATAGTGCTTCGGACAATTATATTAGAGTAAGGTATTTGGGTCTATACGACAAATATCCAATTCGTTGGATATTTACCTTTTACAAATCTCCAAAACTTAGTTGGATTGTAACCAATATAAAGTTGGATGATTTAAGTGAATTTTATTTAACTGAATAAAATCAGTTAATTTAGAGAGAGAAATACCCATCATTTTTGGCTAATGTTTCCAAACCTTCAGCTTTATCTATTAAAGGAAAGAGAAATTTTAAGTGTTTTTGAAGCATCTCCAATCTTTCATTTTCGTAACGCGATTCTAATAATCTTTGTTTTTCTTCCAAAGATAAACCAGACTTAAGAGCAATGGTAAAAGATGGCATCCCAAATTCCAAATTATCAAAATGAATTTCTTGTATCTTGAACTTTTTTACTTTACTTGCAATTTGATTGAAAACATCCAAAACATTTTCTAATAAATTTGCATCTATCGTACTATCAATATCTTCGTAGCTCTCAATGTCTGCTTCTAAATAATCATTAACTCCATCATAAATTTGAACTATTTTAAAGCGGTTTCTTCCAGTAACCAAAATTTCCATATCACCATCTTCCCTTACTTTCATAACATCGGAAACCACTGTTAAACATCCGATATCGGAAAGTTTTTTTGGGAGCATCAAATTTATCCCAAAAGGAATTTGTTGGTCCCAACACTTATTAATGAGCTTTTTATATCTACTTTCGAAAATGAAGAGCGGATAAGAAGCATTCGGAAATAATACTATTCCAAGTGGAAATAAGCCTATTCGATTCATTATTTTTTCATTTTTATTGGTTATTAGACGAAATTATCAAAAAATCATTAATTAACAGGGTTGTTGTTTTCCTCTTGCTCTTTTTTCTTTTTAGTTTTTTCGACAATTTTGGAAACAAGAATACTGATTTCGTATAATATTATAAGCGGAAATGCAAATACCATCTGATTAACCGGGTCGGGTGTGGGAGTTATAATTGCAGCCAAAATTAAAATTACAACAATTGAATGTCGCCAATATTTTCTCAAAAATTTTGAATTAATAATTCCAATTTTAGTTAAGATAAAAGATAGAATTGGTAACTCGAAAATTAGCCCAGAAGCAAGAACAATTGTTGTAAAAAATGAGATATATTCATTAACATCAATTATGTTTTCAATTGCTTTGGAACCAAAACTAGCTGCAAAACTAATCATCGAAGGTAACATTACGAAATAAGCAAACATAACACCACATATAAATGCAAATGTAGATGAGGTGATAATTGCTATCACCCATTTTCGTTCATTTTGATATAAACCTGGTGCTATAAACTTCCACAATTGATATAAAATCCAAGGTATCCCTAAAATTAATCCAGCAATAAAAATTAATTTGAAATATAAGATTGGTTGCCCGAATGGTCGTAAATTTTGAAGTTTTAATTGATACTCAAGAGCAGGATTTAATAATACCCAGTTAACAAAGTATTCAATAAAAATACCGGAAATTGCCATTGTAACTAACAATCCAAGGACTATATAAAAAAGTCTCTTTCGTAAATCAGAGATATGGTCCATAAAGGACATTTCATCATGCTCTACTTGTTCCTCACCTTTTTCATTTTGATTCAGAGGAGCAATTTCGGAATTGTCATTTATGTTGTTTTGTTCGGACATCAACTATTTTTCAAATTTGGTGAATAATATTATACAAAATTGCAAAAATGATTAATAACATTCATACAAGTTTGTAAAATTTTTCCTGTTATCTAATATCCATCAACATGTATCTTAATATTTTTCATAAAGTTACTTCAATTGTGGGAAACTATAAATCCCTTTTATTAGCCATGGCACAATGGTTGTAAAATATATATACGTAATTTAAAATCGAACAATGTTAAAAGAGTTTTTCACAGCAGCACTCGGAATGCAAAACCAACAAACAAGATTGGAGGTTATTGCCAATAATATTGCTAACTCAAATACGACCGGATTTAAACGGGCAAATGTATTCGAGAGGAATTTAATCGATGCTCGAGCAAACTTTTACAATGTGAAAGGCGATGTGGAGCAGAACGACCCACCAATTGGATCATACTACGATTTTAGCAATGGTGCATTCCAAAAAACCGACAATCCAATGGATGTGGCTATTGACGGTGAAGGCTTTTTCTTGGTTGAAGATCAAGAAGGAAAACAATTTTTAACACGTAATGGAGAGTTTCGCTTATCGGAGGATGGAACTTTTATCCGAAACGACGGGAAAATTCTAATTGGCGAGGACGGGCCAATTAGAGTATCGAGTGAATTTTTCTCAAATCCCCTAATTACTCAGGATGGAAAAGGGGTTAATCTAAGGATTGCACAAACTGGAGAAATATTTATGAACGATGCCCAGATTGGAAAAATAGTATTAGTCGTTCCCGAAAATAAAGTGGATTTGCAACGCATTTCAAATGGGGAATTTATAGTCACAGGGATTAGTGACGTCAAGTACCTTGACTTCGACGAAGTCAAGGTACGCCAGGGATGGCTGGAAAATTCGAACGTAGATGTTGTGAGCGAAATGGTTCAAATGATTGAGTTGCAAAGAATGTTCGAGGCAGGTAGCAAAGTAATACAAACAAATGACTCTACATTGGATCGTTCCATTGCATTAGGTAGATATTATTAATTCTTGATTGAGGAGGTTTAAATGGACAAAACTTTAAGGACAGCTGCTACTGGATTGAACGCTCAACAAAAATATGTTGAAATTATTGCAAATAATATTTCGAATGTAAATACAACCGGATTTAAAAAAGTAAGACCAGAATTCCAAGACCTACTATACGAAACACTACGCCCTGCAGGTGCAGTGTCGAGAGTAGGAGTAGAGCCTTTGAATGAAGTACAAATTGGGTCAGGTACTGAGTTGGCTGCAACTACAAAAATTTGGTCACAAGGAGATATTCAACAAACAGGTAACTCGTTGGATATGGCAATCAATGGTGAAGGTTTTTTTGTTATACGCAAACCAGATAATTCAATTTCGTTCACTCGAGACGGAAGTTTTCATATCGACAGATTAGGTCAAATAGTTAATGCTCAAGGATTTTTGCTGGAACCAGGATTTACAATTCCACAGAATACAGTTGAAGTGCAAATATCTCGTGATGGTTACGTGGAAGTCTTGATGGATGGTGAGACTGAACCACAAGCATTAGGACAAGTAGAATTAGCCAGATTTATAAATCCAGCTGGTTTACGTGCAACAGGAGATAATTTATATGTGGAAACCCCAGCATCGGGGCGAGTTTTTTTCGAAACCCCTGGACAAAACAACACTGGTGAAATATTGCAAAGACACCTCGAAACTTCGAATGTCGATATAGTAGAAGAAATGGTGAACATGATTACAGCTCAACGAGCTTACGATCTAAACAGCAAATCTGTAAGAACAGCCGATGACATTCTTGGTGTTGCAGTTAATCTGAAACGGTAATGAAATCATTTGTAAACTATATAATAATTATATTTACTTTGCTTATTGCAACAGAAACTTACTCGCAATCGAGCTTCTCTGCTACAAGATTGGAACAAGCTGCAGTAAGTTATTTACAAAAACAGTTTTCTTCAAATACTGTTCCTTCATTCTTAATGAAGTTCCCCGATGTCAATTTTAAAAGCTCAAATATTAAAGCAAAATTTGATTATGTCGAAAACATAAATTCTTCCATTCAGAAGTTGGATGTATTATTTTTCGATAATAATGATTTAATAAGAAAAATTGAAATTCCTTTCAAAATTAAAATACAAAAGGAGGTAGTAGTGACAAATCGAGATATTCCTCCTAATTCAATTCTCAAAGAAGATGATTTAATAACTGTTAGTCGTGATGTTGATGATTTCAATCAGATATTAAATGAAATTAATCAAGCTGTTGGCAAACTTACTAACCGAAGAATATCCAAAGGTGATATTATCAGAAAAAATGATTTACAACAACCCCAAGTTATTAAGAGGGGACAAAATGTAAATATCGAAGTAATTTCTGGAAGTGTGAAGATATACTCCACAGGAGTGTCACTTCAAGATGGTTCTATAGGTGATAAAGTAAGAGTTCGAAGAGAAAACGACAATACTAAATCAACAATTGAAGCAACAGTTGTAGGAGAAAATTTAGTTCAAATTAATTTAAGATAAACATTATGAATATATTCAAATACATATTAATTATATTCTTGCCAATAACATTGTTGGGACAATTTAATCAAAATACAAACAGATCACTTTTTTCGGATGTTAAAGCTTCGAAGATAGGGGATGCTGTAATGATTTTTATAGTTGAAGACACAAAAGCAAACAATACCGCAAGCACAGATAGTAAAAGAAGCACTGATTATAATGCTTCTGTAGGATATCAGGCTGGCACTGCTGGCGATTCTTATGGTGGCAACTTAGGCACTGGCAATAAATTTGGTGGAAGTGGACAAACAAATAGGAGTGAATCTATTCGCTCAAAAGTAAGTGCAAGAGTAATTGAAGTGGACGAAGCTGGAAATTTGAAGATACAAGCAAAAAGAACAACTAAGGTTAATGGCGAGACACAAACAATAACATTAGTTGGATTAGTGCGACCAGTTGATATTAACTCCGAAAACGCAGTTTATTCATACAATATAATGGATTTAACTTTGACAATTGAAGGTAACGGAATTGTTTCGGAGGTTCAAGAACCTGGATTAATTACTAAATTCTTGAGGATGCTGTTTTAATATGAATAATATTATCAAATATATATTTTTGATCATCATTTTCGTAGTTTCTTTTAAAATTGCAAATTCTGCACGTATCAAAGATATAGCTGTAATCCAGGGAAGCACCAACATTCAGGCAATAGGTTATGGATTGGTTACAGGACTGAATAATACTGGAGACAATCCACAAACATATTTCACTAATCAATCTTTAATGAATATGTTGAAAAGATTTGGAATCACAACTCCCCAAAAGAATTCGAGAGTTAGAAATGTTGCAGCAGTAATGGTAACAGCAAATATTCCAAGTTTTTTAAGATCTGGTTCGAAAGTAGATGTTACTGTATCTTCGATTGGAGACGCAAGTTCCTTGCAAGGTGGAGTGTTGTTGCTCACTACCCTATCTACTTCTGATGGAACAATTATTGGTTCTGCACAGGGACCTATGTCGGTTGGTGGATATGACTTTTCGGCTTATGGTTCTAGAATATCAAAAAATGTAGCAACTACAGGAAGAATCCCAAATGGAATGATATTGGAAAGTAATCTTAGTAGTACATATGTGGTGGAAAACAAAATTAATGTAGTACTTCGTGAGCCTGATTTTACAACAGCAACAAGAGTTCAAAGTGCTATTGCTGGCTTGCCAAATTTAGCCAATGCAACAAATGTGATAGATGCAGCAACTATCGAAGTTACACTACCCAATGGAGCAAATCCGAATCAAATTAATCAAATCATTTCTCAAATAGAAGTGTTAAATGTAGTTTCAGACCAAGTAGCAAGAGTTGTAATAAATGAACGAACTGGGACAATAGTCATTGGCGGAAATGTTCAACTTTTACCCGCGACAATTGCACATAGTGGTTTAGAAATTTCCATTCAAAAGCAAGTATTAGTGCCTCAACCTGCACCATTTACAATTCGTCCGCCATCCCCAGTCGAAACAGCCGAAATTACTGCACGGGAAGAACAAAGTGCCGCTCAACCTTTAGTTGTTCAAGGAGCGACCGTGCAAGATATGGCAAACGCTTTGAATGCATTGAAGGTGAAATCAAGAGATTTAATAACAATTTTTCAAGCACTGAAAGAAGCGGGTTCTTTACAGGCAGAATTGATAATTCAATAATAAAAATGAATCAAATACCCAACATACCAAATCCCGAAAATGATTATAATCGAAACAAATACGAAAAATTTATCGATATTGCTCAAAATTCAACAAAAGGAACAAAAATATCCAGTGAAAACAAAGAAAAAATTAAGCAAGCGGCAAAAGGTTTTGAAGCAATATTTCTTAATTTTTTCCTAAAGGAAATCAAAAGTGGTTTATTTGGTCAGAATGAATCAATGTTTTCAGGTGAAGAAGGTAATTCAATGTCGTTTGGGAGTGATACTTTATTAGGATATAATCAAATGCTTTTTTCCGAGCACATTGCTAATGCTGGCAGTGGCATAGGTATTGCCGATTTGATTTATAAGAATCTTACTGGAGAATATTTGACACAAAAATCTGTCCAAAAGAATGATTTGGAAGATCAAATAGAGAATATTGAAAAGCAAAACAGCAACAAACTAAGTATAACTACTGAGAAACATCAAGACAATTCTTCCGATAAGATAAATATAAGAGAAACAAATAATAATAACATTAGCAATAGTGAAAACGGTTTTCAACAAAGAGTGGAATCAAGATTGAAAAAGTACGATAACATAATACAACAAGCATCCGAAGAGTTCAATGTTCCTTATGAACTTATCAAGGCCGTGATTACAGCCGAATCAGCTGGTCGCGAAAATGCAGTTTCGAAAGTTGGAGCAAAAGGACTAATGCAATTGATGGACGGTACTGCAGAATATCTTGGCGTGAAAAACTCTTTTGATCCTCGTGAGAACATCTTTGGGGGTTCTAAATATTTACGTGAAATGTTGGATAAATTCAAAGGAAGCTTAAATCTGGCGTTAGCAGCATATAATGCCGGACCAGGTAATGTTCAAAAATACAATGGCATTCCACCTTTCAACGAAACCCAACAATATGTTAAAAAAGTAATTAACTACTATAATCAATTTAAAAATGCATAAAGGGGGAAATTATGGTGGATAAAATCATTCAGGTAGTTGAGCTGGAAAAAACATTACTAAACGAACTTTTGGAAATTGTATTAAAACAACAAAGTTCATTAGTAAAGTTACGAATTGCAGAATTAGCAGAACTCTCGAACTACCAGGAAGAAATTTCAAAAAAAATTCGTTCGCTGGAACTTTCTCGTTTAAATATGGTTGCTTCGTATTTAAGTATAAGTCGTTCCGAAGCATCCACAATAACAATGTCTGAATTAGCAAAGTATGTAAACCACGATGATTCAGAAAAATTGTTAAATCTCAGAGATTCAATGAAAGAAATTCATACAAAACTATATAATGGCTTATTGACCAACAGATTACTTGCCAACCGTGCCAGAGTAAGCTTTTCAAATATTCTGTCGATTGTAACAAACGGTAGTAATCAAATTTATAATGTCGAAATTTGAGGTGTAGCATGACTAAGACAATTGCCCTAAAACAGAACAAGTTAATTCTCGAAAGCATTATCTTTACAGAAGTAGTAAAGAAACTGTGCAAAAATCTACTTGATGAAAATTTACTATTTGTAAAAAAGAATCTAGAGGATTGCGTTTCCGATTTACCAAAATTAATGAGAAAATACTTAGATTCGGACGACAGAGTTGCCCGAATTCGACATCTGGTACAAATTCAAGGACTGGTTGATGAGTGTTATGAATACTTAGATTTAATTTCGAGAACCAGACAGGGAGATATTTCACCAGTACTAAACGAACTAACAAAATTTACAAAAAGATTCGAAGCAATCAATCGCACCTATATCCATTAATCATCATGGCAGGATTTTATTCATTAGAAATAGGAAAAAGAGCACTTCTTGCACAAAGATTTGGTATTGATGTTACCAGTAATAATATTGGTAATGTTAATACTCCGGGTTATTCGCGCAGGTCTGCCGTACTAACTGAGACAGATCCCAGCCGTACTCAAAACCAATATATTGGAACGGGTAGCAAAGTGGCACTTCTCCAGAATTTCCGCAACGAATTGCTCGATAAGGAAGTTCGCACTGCCAATTCACAAGTTAAAGCACTTCAAATCGAGCAAGATTTCTATCAAAAAATAGATGCTATTCTTGCAGAACCCAGTGATACTGGTTTAAGTGAAATATTAAATAAGTTTCTAAGTACTTTTAATAATTTAGCTTTGATTCCTGATGATATAGCACAACGTCAATTTTTATTGGAGCAGGCAAATACTCTGACTGAACGCTTCA
>CAYOPF010000110.1:0-8544 GCA_964405755.1 uncultured Chloroherpeton sp. | reverse complement strand
TTACGGGCGAATTCTACAGTTAATATGTGGGAACGCACTACTTCCACATTTGGAATGTAGGATAAAGAATTCTTGGCAAGTTCCTCACGCTCATCTTCGTTGAATAATGTTGCTTTTCTGGAATTAATTGCAACCACTACATAAACTTTGCTAAAAATAGTAGCGGCTCGTTCTATCACATCAATATGTCCATTTGTGATGGGGTCGAAAGTACCAGGATAAATTGCGATTTTTGGACTATTCATTTTTATAAAAACCAAATTTATAAAAACTTAAAATTACGAAAATGAAGTGGAACGAATATAATAATTGAAAAGTAACTATTTGATTACTTGATTTTAAAATTAAAAAATAATCTAGTTTTAATGTATGTTGCCTATCTATTCACAATTATCTTATGAACTCTTGTATTTGAATTGATATCAATTTTTACAAAATACACTCCATTTTCAACTTTCATATTATCACTGTTTAGCAAGTCCCAAGTGATGTTTGCTTGATTTACAGAGTTGTTGATGTAATTGAAACTTTTTACTAAATTGCCAAAAATATCTGTTATTTCGATGCTATTCACATAATCTGTAGAATTTATTTCAATTGTTACAAATTCAGTAGCAGGATTTGGATAAACATTAACAAATTGATTGTTAGTTTCGGCAACATCAACAGTTTTTATTGAACCATTAACAGGACGACTTGTAACATAGAATGAACCACTACGCGAAGTATCCAAATCGAGTGCCAACACCTTGTAGTTCACAACTCCATCGAACAAAAATTTATCCTCGAATTCAGTTGCAGTAATTGGTTGTGGGGTTGCCATTACGAAGCGTGGGCTCTTTTCGGTATTGCGATAAATTATATACTTTACATTTTTCAGGCCCTCTGGTGCATCCCATTTTAAGTTCAAATATCCATTTTTCAGCTCAGTTACTTGCAAATTTTTAGGTTGTGGAACTCTTTTGTTAAACATCTTTAAGGTTGGGTCGCCCAATAGAGCAATATGCACCTGACGAGTACCAACGGTAAATAAAACTCCATTAGGATATTGAGCTGTATAATAAATATTGGGCAGGTAGATGTTATTATTGTTCTGAGTAGCAAGCAGCGACGTCCCAATTGGCTCACCTAAATTCATGTGGTGCATAAACCAATGAGGTCGGCCCGACCAGCCAATTGTTAGAGCTCCTTCTTTGGCAGCAAGGGGTGATCGCAAGAAATTATTTTCAATATCCCAATCTCCAAAATATGAACCAAATAAGAAAGTGAATATACCGTTATTACCTTTCGAAACAAAATCGGACGAATTGCCAACTCCACCACAACTTGTATAGCTTCCGCCACCGCATCCATAGGACCAAAGATAAGTATTTGTAGATAGTGTTGTAATATAATCTTCAGCTTTAATATTGGAAGATGGGAAGAAGTTAGTTAATGCTCTCCAACCCGATGCTGCAAAAGCTTCGGGATAACTATGAGCCGAAAAATTGTCATCAACCAATGCCTTCCATTCAGGATTTAATTTTCCGTTACGATAGTCGTGATTTCGTTTTAAATACTTCTTGACTAATTCCAATTCGGGTTTAGCTTTAGTAGTATCATAGAATAGTTTCATCCCATACATATCGATTCTTCCGACAGCAATAGGTACACTGTACGTTGGTGGAAGATTTGTCAAATCGAACTTACCATCGCCAGGTACGTTTTTGTTTTCTTGCCTGTCAGCAACAGTACTATTAATTGTTTGATCAGACCATATATTATCGGCAGTACCATAGTATACATCAGCAGGCCACGCACCACGATGGTCGGGGTGTGCATCTGGATTGAAGTCACCAGAATAGGGCACGGGTACCCTTCCAATTAATAAAATATTCGTAATATCTGAATTTTGCTTTGTAATGCTATTGATTATTTGTTTTGTTGCCACAACCTTCTCTTTTTCGAATTTTTCGGCACGAGGAGCACTTTGAATTATCACATTGTAGCCTTCTGCTTCTAAATCGGCTTGAAATATTGCTAGTTCATTTGTTAAGCTTTCTTTCATTGTTTCATCGACTAAAATCAGCGCTTTACCTCTCAGAAATGGAGGAATCGCTTCAATGCCGGCTAAAGTATAACCTGTGGCAGCAAAAACTCGATATGCAAACAATGTGTCATTTTCTTTTACATATTTTTTGCCCAACCCAAGCACCTGATATTCATAAACTTCGTTTAATTTTACATTTACGTCTGTCCATTCTGTGGATAAACTATCCAAAGATGCAATTGCCGAACCAAAAGTAACATTATCAAGACTTCGTTTGAAAATAATATAATTTTCCACATAGCCGGATCGTTCCCACTTCAACTTGATAGTTGGATTTGGATTTTTCGAAATTTCAACCCAAACAGGAACAACTAAATCTTTGGAATTCATTGTTTGAGAATAAACAAAACTCGATGATAATAAGATTATAACAACTAATAATATCGATACTTTTTTCATTTTAACCTCATAATTATATTCTAAATTAAGTAAAAAAAACAGAATAATTTTGGTTAGAATGTAAATTTCTTATAGTATATAACCTAATTTTGTAATTATGTATTATCTCATTTTGCTTGGGCAATTAATTGCTTCGGGAACTCACATTATTAGCAAAGATTTGGCAACCAGAGCCAATCCTTCATCAATACTTTTCTATCGGGCACTAATTGCTTCAATTTTTTTCTTGATAATTACCAAATTATTCAATTCTGCAAAGAAAATAGAAAAAGAAGATTATAAATATTTTATTATTCTTGCTATTCTCAATATTCCAATCAACCAGTTTTTGTTTTTAGTGTCCATTAAGTTCACAACTGCTCCAAATGTTGCATTAGCTTATGCATTAACTCCAATTTTTGTATATATACTAGCATATTTTTTTCTAAAGGAAAGTTCATATGTGCTTAAAATAGTCGGAATAGGTATAGCAGTGGGTGGCACAATTTTGTTATTAACCGAAAAAGGTATCAAAGTTGACAGCATAGGTTTAGTGGGGGATTTGCTTGCAATACTTGCTGCATTAGCATGGGCATTATATACCCTTATCGGAAGGAAAATAACTCAAAAATATGGTTCAATATTTTCTACTGCTATTGCAATGCAACTTGGCTTTGCAATTTATGCAATTATTTACATATTCTTACCAGCCAAGGATAATCCATTGAATTATTCGATGTTTGATTGGGCGGAGATATTATATTTGGGGATAATTACTTCGGGATTGAGCTATATTTTGTGGTACATGGCTCTGAAAAGAATCGAAGCAAGCAAAGTATCTGTTTTTAATAATTTACAACCAATTTTGACTACAATTTTGGCAGTCATTTTTTTAGGACAACAAATATCCACAATATTTGTGCTTGGTGGAATTGCAGTTATTTTTGGAGTATATTTAACCCAGAAGAAGTAAGACAATTACTTTTAAAATCATTTAAATAATTCTCTCACTTTTTCTAAATCTTCCAATGTATCTACCGACATTAAATCTTTTAATATTTCGTAGCACAAATAAGTATAACCTGCTTGGAGTAAACGCAATTGTTCTAACTTTTCAATTTTTTCATAGTCAGATTGCGGTAATTTTGCAAAATTAGAAAGCGAGGAGGGTTTGTAGGCATAAACCCCAATGTGTTTGTAGTAAATATCGATATTCAGGTCCAGATTGTCCATTCCGTTTCTTTTCCAAGGAATAGGTGCACGCGAGAAGTACATTGCTTCATTTTTTTGGTTCAAAACCACTTTGACAGTATTTGGATTTGAGATATCTTCGATATTTTTGATTTTGGTAATGATTGTGGCAACATCAAATTGTTTATTGCAAAGGTAATCAATAAAATTATCTAAATCCGTTGATGATAACAGAGGTTCATCTCCCTGAACATTTATTACCAAATCATAGTTTTCATTTAATTGCTGATATGTCCAAGATATTCTGTCCGTGCCGCTTTGGAAATAATCAGGTGTTAATAAATAATTGAAGTTTAAGTTTTCACAGATTTTTGCAATTTCATTACTATCGGTTGCAATCAATACTTTGTCGACAAATTTGCACTGATGAATGTTTTCATATACAATTTGAAATAAATATCGATCTCCGATTTTCTCGATGAGTTTATTTGGTAATCGTTGAGAACTAAGTCTTGCTGGTATAATTACGATATTTTTCAAAAATTTACCCTAAAAAGTTCTATAAACTATGATTTAGGAGGTTTCCAACCTTCTCTTTTCCATTTTTTTAATTCAATCAACACTTTTCCAACATACACATTCATGAATGCTTTGATAGGAATACGGGCATCATCGTCGCTAAACCAGCCCTCAAAACTTCCTGAAAGACCATAAACACCTTGCCAGTCAGCTTTACCATCTAAAAAGATAGTCTGTATGGGATAGGGTATTGCATCAATTTTAATTGCTTCTCTCTTACCATGAAAATTAATAACTGTCAGAAATTTTCCGTCGATAAATGTTGGAACTTTTACAGTTTTCTTAACATCGGAGTACTTTCGTGCAAAAAAGAATAGCGAGCACCCATCATTTATATTGCCCGTTGCTTCGAAAACATCGTTAGTAATTAAACTATCATTGAGCCAATGACGATTGGTGATTTTTTTCTTATCGTAATCAAAATCTATTTTGTTGTATTGCCATCCATCAGATGTTTTTGTGTTACCAATAAACTGATGTGAAAATCCAAGCGATTTATCCATCCACGAATTGAAAGTTGCAAAAAGCGATACAAATGGAATTCCCGGATTGGATTGCATTGTGGATTTGGCAGTATAGACTAGCTTTCCGTTAAAGTCCACTTCCTTGATTGTTTCAATTTTGATTGAACCAAGTTTAATTCCCAGAAACGATACATCGTACTCTAAAATCTCGCCAGGTGACCAAACTTGCTGTGAAAAAATATCAATTGGTTGAAAGCAAAGAAATATTAATATTACTGAAAAGATTATTTTTTTCATAAGTCAATTTTTAAAATATAGAGACACTTATTATTACGAAAAATTTTAGATTAAGTTTTCGTTTGAGTAATAATCATTTTTTTCGTAAATTAGTAGTTTATTATTTCTTAAGAATAAATGAAGATTTTAGTAATTGGGAACGGTGCGAGGGAGCACGCAATTATCGATAAGTTAAACAAAACAAACAACGAAATATGGGCTTATCCGGGCAACCCAGGAATCTTTGATATTGCCTTGAAAACTGAAATACCACAAAACAATTTTAAAGCAATAGCAGAGTTCGCAATCAATAAAAAAATAGATTTAGTTGTCGTTGGACCAGAGCAACCGCTTGCTGATGGAATTGTAGATTTTTTGGAAAGTAGAGGAATTACAGTTTTTGGACCATCCAGACAAGCTAGTGCGATTGAATCCTCAAAGGCTTTTGCTAAACAACTGATGAAGCAGTTCCATATTCCAACAGCAGATTTTCAAGTCTTTCCCAAAAATGAAAAAGATGTGGCTTTGGATTTATGTAAAACAATTTGCGGAACAGTTGTTATAAAGGCCGACGGATTGGCGGCAGGCAAGGGGGTTGCAATTTGTGAAACATTCAAGGAAGCCGAAAAGACAATGTTAGAGTATTTTGATGGAAAGTTTGGTGATTCAAGCAATACAATTGTTGTTGAACAATATTTGGAAGGTGAAGAGGCAAGCATATTTGTAATTACCGACGGCGAGGACTATATTATTTTACCTTCAGCCCAAGATCATAAAAGGGTTTTCGACGGCGACACTGGTCCTAATACTGGTGGAATGGGTGCATATTCGCCTGCTCCTATCATTACTGAAAAATTACTTATAGATATTGAAAAATTAATAATCAAACCTACCTTGGAAGGGATGCGTCAGTTGGGTCGTACTTTCCGTGGATGTCTTTATGTTGGTTTGATGATAACAAAAGAAGGTCTACCTAAGGTGATAGAATACAATTGCCGGTTTGGTGATCCCGAAACCCAAGCCGTATTGCAGTTAATTGAAGGGGATTTTGATGAATTATTATTGTCAGTTGCAAATAATAAAATTAATAAGGAAGCCATAAAGGTAAAGAAAAATCAATTTGCCAGCTGTGTTGTTGTAGCATCTGGTGGATATCCCGAAAAATTTCAAACTGGCTTAGAGATAAGAGGTTTGGAAACAATTGATGATAAACAAATTAAAATTTATCAATCTGGTACGAAAATGGATTACAATAAACTGCTGACTAATGGTGGAAGAGTACTTTGTTTGGTCTCTAACGACGTAAGTTTGCAAACGAGTTTGAAAAATATTTACCAAAACATCGACAAAATTCAGTTTGAAAATAAACATTATCGAACCGACATAGGTAAACGAGCATTAAAGCAATTGGAGCAAAATGGTTGAAGTAGAAGTAGAAATCATTAATCGTGCTGGCATCCATACCCGACCTGCTTCGTTAATTGTTAAAACAGCAGCAAAATTCAAATGTGAAGTTTTTTTGAACAAAGATGGTTTTGGGATTAATGCAAAAAGTATTATTGGTGTCATGACTATGGGTGCTGGCAAAGGTACAAAACTAACTATATCAACAGAGGGAGAAGACGAGCAAGAAGCTGCACAAGCAATGAGTGAATTAATATCTTCTGGTTTTGGAGAACCATAAAATGGCAGATTCGGTGTTGAATAAAGTTCACAATTACAATGATATCAAAGGAATTCCTGCATCCTCGGGTATTGCAATGGGGAAGGCTGTTGTGCTGAAACCTGAATTGTTCTTTGTTGTAGAAAATGGTGCTGAAACATTTAATATTGAAGAAGAAAGAAATAAATTAACTATTGCAATTGAATATGTAAAACATGAATATATTGAATCAATAGCTAAGATAAATATTGATTCCACCGAATTAACTACCATATTGCAAGCTGAATTAATGATTTTAGAGGATGAATACTTCCTTTCCACTATCGAAAACCGAATATCTGCTTATACATCCGCTTCCAAAGCTGTTTACGAGGAATTTGAAAAAAATAAAGCTTTGCTAAAGCAAGCCGAAAATCAGATTTTTAGGGATAGAATCACAGAATTAGATAATATCGAAAAGAAAATATTAAAAAATATATTAAACAAACCAAACACCATAGAATTGCACCAAGACAGTATAGTTGTTGCTCAATCAATTTCGCCCACTGATTTTTTATGGTATGTCGACAACAATATCAACGCTATAATAACCGAAGTTGGGGGTATCACATCTCATTTGACAATTTTGGCGAACTCGTACCACATACCAGCAGTAATTGGAGTGAGTAACGCAACTAAAAGTATCGAGGATGGTAACTTTTTAATAGTTGATGCATTTGATGGTTTGGTATTGATTAATCCAAGCCAAGAAATTATTGAAAATTATCATCAAAAAGTTCAACAGATAAGCGACCACATTAATTCATTAGGCAAACTAATCAATTTGCCGACGATGACTAAAGATAAGGTAAAAATCCAACTATGGTGCAATGCAAATTCTAAAATCGATTTGAATACTGCTTTAATCAACAAAGCAGAAGGAATTGGATTAGTTCGTACAGAAACCTACATTCTTAAGAATAGCAAATTTCCCGAAGAGGAAGAACAATATGAAATATATAGGGATATAGCAAATATCTGTTATCCAATTCCCGTTACTTTCCGTGCATTCGACATCGGAAGTGACAAGTTTGTCGAAAATTTATTGAAAAAAGAAGAGAATCCTGCTTTGGGTTTGAGAGGAATACGATATCTTTTAAGCAAAAAAGACATATTTAAAACTCAAATTAGAAGTATATTGCGAGCCTCAGCTAACAAGAATATACGATTTATGCTTCCTATGATTACTACTTTATCGGAAGTTGTTGAAAGTAAGAAGCTTATTGATGAAATCAAGGATGAATTAAGATCAAACAGCATTCCTACCGATAACGACATTAAAATTGGAGTGATGATCGAAACTCCTGCCGCAGCGCTAATAGTAGAAGAGTTAGCAAAAGTTGTTGATTTCTTTAGTATTGGCACAAATGATTTAATACAATATGTACTTGCTGCCGACAGAACAAATGAGTTCTTATCTGACTATTTTAACTCAATACATATCAGTATATTGAGATTAATTAAGCATATTACAGATGTAGCGAAAAAATCGAAGATATCAGTTGCAGTTTGTGGGGAATTAGCAAGCCATCCTTCATTTACTGAGATTTTATTAGGACTTGGGGTAGACGAGCTCAGCGTTGCTCCATCACTCTTATTGGAGATTAAAGAAAAGATAATCAATACTAATTATAGGAGTTGCAGAAAATCAGTTGATAAAATATTAAAAAATACTAATAATTATGACTTTATTTGATAATAGCGATAAAATACATAGAATAATAGAACTTAGAAAAATAATTTCAGAATATGATTATGCTTATTATGTCGAACATAAAAGTGTAGTAGATGATTTTACTTACGATAAATTATACAAGGAATTACAAGAATTAGAAAAGGAATTCCCTGATTGGTACGATCCAAAT
>CAYOPF010000109.1:0-8608 GCA_964405755.1 uncultured Chloroherpeton sp. | reverse complement strand
CAAGATAATAAAGAAAGAGCAACTTGGGATTACAAAAATATAGCAAAAGTATTAAGCATTACAAACGCCGATATTATTGCTGTGCAAGAGATAGAAAACGAAAAAGCTATTCTTAAGGTTCTTGAGTATTTGGATGGATACAAGTACTATATTGCCGAAGGTTATGGAAAGCAGAATTTAGCGATTTTATATAATAGTAATATTGATTTAAAAGTTGTGGATATTTATAAACCTCTTATTGTTGAAGAAAATCGGACACGTCCTGGTCTTCTAGTTTATGCCAAAAAAGGAAATTTTGACTTTTTTTTGATGAATGTCCATTTAAAATCTACTTCAAGTTACGATAATACCGAAGAATTGCGACAGAAAAGTTATGAATTGAGACAACAACAAGCAATGGTAATGAATCAGTTTTTGGATTCAATTCTAACTCATCAGAAGGACAGAGACATATTTTTTGTTGGTGATATGAATGATAATCCAAATCGAAAAAATTCCAATATTAAATTCTTTGCCGACGATCCTAAAGTTGTATTTCTTACATCAAATCTACGAAGTTGCAAGAATCCATATTGGGATAATATAGACCATATTGCCATTACTTCAAATACTGAACAAAGGCTAATTAAAAGTTCAATCCGGCAAATAAATTTGTATGAATTATTCAAGCAAACCCAAGCTCAGCAGATTTCGGATCATTGTCCTGTAGTAATATCATTCGATGTAACCATGCCAGATAACGATTAAATAGACAAAATCAAATTGTCATTCAATAGGTAAAGAAAAGTAAAATGTAGTTCCTAGATTTACTTCTGAAGCAACCCAAATTTTTCCTTCTAATTGTGAAACATATTCTTTAACTATTTTTAGTACAAACCCAGTTCCTCTTTCGCCGGCAGTATCTATCCTTGATGATGAACTAGTAATAGAAAATAAATTGCTAATTTGTTTTTCATTCATACCTATACCAGTATCCCGAACAGAAAAGACAACGTTATTATCAATTTTGTTATAATCTATGTAAATAGTTGAGTTTTTACGCGAGAACTTAACAGCATTAGAAAGAAGATTTCGTACTATGGTGGAAAATAAATTCAAATCAGTATTTAACTTTAAATTTTTTTCTCCAGTAACTTGAAATTTGATATTTTTGAGCTTTGCTGAATTTTCAAAGACATCAAGTTGTTGCCTAATATAACCATTAATCTCAACAGCAACTTTATTGACTTTTATGATTTCACTATCACTTCGTGCCCACTCAAGAATGTTTTCTAATAAATGTAGCGAAGACTTTGATGTTTCATAAATAATACTAATTATTTCCCTCTTTTTGGAATCGTCAAAAACATCAAATCTTTCATTTAAAAGTTCCAAGTAATTAATAATTGTAGCATATGGGCTGCGTAAATCATGACTTAGTATGGATACAAGTTTTGTTTTTGCTTCATTAACATTAAATAACCGGTCTTTCTCTTGCGTTAATAAGAGCTCAATTTCCTTTAAGTGGGTTACATCAGTAAAAATACCTGTCACAATTTCTGGTTTACCATATTCATCATATTTGGCAATTTTTCCCCTATCCATAATCCATTTGTATTTTCCATCCTTACATAGTATTCTGTAAACGATTTCATAAAGTGGAGATTTGCCTTCGAGATGGTGAAGCATTGCGTCCCAGGTATTTTGATAATCGTCGGGATGGAGAAAAGACATTATTTGCATTACATCATCAGAAAATTCTTGTGGTGTGTATCCAAGAATCTCAGCTTTCAATGAATGATATTCCGCTTTCATCGTTTTTACATTCATTCTCCACCAAGCCATATTTCCCGACATCAACATACTATTGAGTTGTTGATGAAGTTCGTTTGTATACGATTGCAATTCATATCTTTGAGTTATATCTACAAGAACAATTCTAATGTAGGTGTTGCCTTTAAAGGAATCTGTATATTTGATACTGTTGAACTCGATTCTTTTGTGTTGTTTCTTATTTTTTATTTCAAAATTAAATTCTTCTTTAATTGTATCAGTGGAAATCAAAACTTCATGAATGTGATTGTAGAAACGAGGTAAATCAGCAGTAACTAAGTTTGTTAAAAACGGATTATTTGAATTCTCAAAATCCCTTAGATTAAGCAATTTCCTTGCTTCTGAGTTAATGTCAATAACTTTTCCATTCACATCAATAACAACGAAAGCAACAGGGGAATTAAAGAAAAGCTCCTTATATTTTTGCTTTTCGGTCTCCAAATGAACTTGAGTTTGAGCTAACTCATAAGACTGCATTTCTAATTCCATCATAGCAGTATTATATTCTTCGACAATTGATTTTAAAGATTCATTGGTTTTAATAAGGAGGGAAATTTCGTCATTCGAAATAATTTGATTATTTTTACTTCTAAGTTTGTCGAAATCTTGCTTTTTAATAATTTTTACTAAAGTTATCTAGAATGAAAATTAACAATTAATACAAATATATGAATAATTATTTAAACGAAATTAATCTACAAATATTTGGTTCATCGCATTCTACATATATTGGTGGGGTAATTAATGGCATTCCTTCCGGACTTGAAATAAATGTTTCTGAAATTAACGATTCAGTAAAAGCACGTAAGGGAGGTAATTCAGGCACAACTTCCAGAGTAGAAAGAGATGAAATAATTTGGATGACGGGAATTGTTAATAATAAAACAACCGGCTTACCGATCTCATTTTCTATAGAAAACAAAAATGTAAAGCCTCAAGATTATAGCTTTGAAATCACTCCTCGTCCAGGGCACGCTGATTTTACTCAAATAAAAAAATATGGCCAATATGCAGATATTTCAGGAGGAGGCCAATCTTCTGGTAGGATGACACTTGTTCTGGTTATTGCAGGTCAAATTGCACGAAGAATTATTCCGAATATTATCGTAAAAGCAACTATAATAGAAATAGGGGGTACATCCGATTATGATGAATTGATTGAAAAAACGCAAAAAGAAGGCGATTCTCTTGGTGGTATTGTGGAATGTGTTGTTCAAAATGTCCCAGTTGGGCTGGGAGAACCTTTTTTTGATAGCGTTGAATCGGTTTTATCTCATATTTTATTTTCAATTCCGGGCGTTATGGGAGTTGAATTCGGAGCTGGATTTTCTTCAGCTAAGATGAAAGGAAGTGAATTTATCGATATTATTTTTGATAAAGAAGGTAAAACAAAAACAAACAATTCAGGTGGTATTAACGGGGGAATTTCAAATGGGAATGATTTAATTTTTAGGGTTGCTTTCCGACCCCCAGCCAGCATTCAAAAACCAGTTGAAACAATTAATTTACAAACTGGTGAAAAAACAATATTACAAATTGGTGGTCGGCACGATGTTTCTTATGTTTTGCGAACCCCAATAATTATCGAAAGTGTAGCATATTTAGTAATCGCAGACTTTTATTTAAGAACAAAAAAACACACGATTTAAGCATAATAACACAAAATATTTTTAATTTGTATGTTCTTAATTTACAATTTTGATGAAAAAGATAAAATATACATTAACAATCCCACTTATTCTATTTAGCCTCTATTTTAATGCTATAGCATTTGACTCATTTAAGGTGCCAGAAGAAAATGAAATTTATGCTTTGCACACACAATTAGGTTTCAATTATGACCTATATAACATCAATTCAAATGGCTTTAAAGGTTCGGTCGATTGCGGTGTTTTTACTAAAGGCTTTGGATGGGGAATACCTTTAGTTGTCGAATTTGAGAAATATCTGTTCGAGAAATCATTTTTCTCTATTGGATTGGGCTACCATATTAATAGTGGATATTTAGTTCAGGAAATCAAATTTCCCATGAGAGATATATCCTCAGGAAAGGTATTAGAGGTATCAACTGAAAATCAGATGGATATTGATTTTGGATTTTTCGAATTTTCAGCTCATTATGGGCAAAATATACTGGAAAAATCTGATTTTGTTGCTCGACTAGTTGGAGGTATCAAGTTTGGCTTAGCTACAGGAAAAACTTTTACCCAAAAAGAAGTAATTGTTTCGCCAAGTTCAGCAGTATTTGTAAATGCAGATGACTTTAGAACAAAACAAAGACCACTTGCATCAGGCGACATCCAAACAATGTCTGTACCTTTAATTGTTCCACAATTAGCATTAGAAGCATTAACCAATAATCTTGGAACTTATCGCTTTTCGATTGGATATCAATTAAACAACTATACTACTGACACAGATTGGAAATCAGTTTCGATGAAGTTCGAAGTTGGTTATCGCTTATCCATCTTTGAAAAAGTTGCTGAAGAACCACCTGTGGAAATAGAAGAATCGGTCAAACCAGTACCAATTGTTGTCGAAAAACAAGAAGATCCTATTTTTAATATCAAAGCAATAGATATTGAAGGTAAAATAGAATACGGAAATGAATTGCTTTCAAGCCTTCCAATTGTCAATAGTGTATTTTTTGAGTCTAATTCTTCTACAATACCAAGTAATTATAATAACAAAGAAAATCTTGAAAGTTATCTTACCGGGGATGCAATAAAAGTACACAATCACATTTTACCAAGAATTGCAGAAATTGTTACAAACAATTCAAAGTCGTCTATTGTACTGCAATCTGCAACTTCCGGTGAAGAAAACGAGACAAATATTAATGAACTATCGAAGAACCGTGCAAGTATTATCAAAGTTGCATTAGTTGCCTTAGGAATTAATGAAAATAAAATTAAATTAGAAGTTTTACAAACTCCCAAAAATCCTTCAAATCAACAATATAGAGAAGGAGTTTTAGAAAATCAGAGAGTTGATATTATTATTAAAAATGCACCTTTACAAGAATATGTGGATTTACAAAAATATGCCAATTTTAAGGGAAAGGTCAATTTAGAGATAATGGCTCTTAATTTAGCTGGAAAATCAGTTGAAATTACTAATAATTTAACTCATCAAATTATTAGAGTTGATAACTCAGGTAATTATGACTTAGAGCTTGATTTTAAGTTGAATCCAAACAAAGGACAAGAAGAAATTAAATTTCAATATAAGTTAGGAAATACAGAAAAAGAAATCTCTGAAATAATTGACTATTCAAAATTCCAAAGGGAGCAAGTAGATTTAAATTTAGATGATTTTTTAGCAATTTTACGTTTTGACTACAATAGTAGTATTGTAACAGAGGAAAATAAGGAATTATTAAGACAGTTAATCGAAAAACTTCCTGATGGCGTTACAATAAAAATTCTTGGTAGTGCCGACGAATTGGGAACACCTCAAAGAAATGCACTGTTGGCAAAAGAAAGAGCTGATAATACAATGAATTTTATAAAATCGATTGCTCAGAAACAGATTAACATAGAAGTTGGAACAAGCAACGAGAAGTTTACAGAAATTACTCCACAAGGAAGATTTTTAAATCGCTCTATTAGAATAAGAGTAATTAAGAAATAAATAGTTCAACAAAAGATTTTTCGATATCTTCATTTGATATCAACTCCATATTGTCAATTTCCCTAAGACCATTATTCGGTGGAGTGAGAATTATTTTTTTGTCAGAAATTGGCCCCCAACGAGTAGAATTCATATTAGGAGAATTTGGGTAGAATCCAATTATTTTCTTATTGAAGCTTGCGGCAATATGAATAACCCCTGTTGAATTAGCTACTACTCCTTCTGAATTACTGATTATTGCAATAAGTTCATTTAGTGTTGTTTTGCCGCATAAATTTATAACACTTGGAACAGCCTCAGAGATAGAATGGGTATATTCAAATTCAGTTTCATTGCCAGTCAGTATAATTTGTTTTTGATATTTTTCACTAATAATTTTTGATAATTCTACAAATTTTTCAATAGGAAGTTTAGGAGCAGAACCTGCTCCGCCTGGATGTATGATTATGTAATTTGATGGTAATTGATACCTTGTTGAAATTTGTGTTAATAATTCATTGTGAACTATAGGAGGGATAAGCGAAATTTTGTAGTTTTCCCCTGTTATGGAACTAATCAAATTAACATTGTGTTGAGCTTCACTTTTCTTACCATGCTTTCTGTGCTCCTTAACTCTGTGATTAAGAAGAAATGAATAATATCGATAAGCACTACCTACTCGCAATGGAATATGAGCAATAAAAGATGCAACAACCTCTTTGGGTTTTGGACGTGGAAAAAAAATAATATCAAATTTCCTATCTTTCAAAAAACATGGTAGTTTAACAATATTTTCAATAAAATAAAACTTCTTAATCAATGGCTGATATTCAAGCAAAGGAGAAGTCTTTTCTGAGATGATTATGTGAATCTCTACATCTGGATTTATTTCTTTAATTATATTTACCATAGGTAAGGTCAATATCATATCTCCGATACCATCAGTTCGAAAAATACATATTCTTTTGGCTTTTAGTAATATTTCCTGTTGATTTTTCATTATTTTTGTTTAAAAATCGTTAATTTATTAATTGTAAAATTACAAACAAATACGAAAATGAAAATAATAAGTTCCATTTCTGGTTTGCGTGCAACTTTAGTTGAAGGAAAATTCGATAATTTGCTGGTCTATAAATATACTTCGGCAATTTGTAAATTATTTCCTTCGGGATTAATATTAATTGGACGTGATGGACGACCTTCTGGATTAGAAATAGAAGAGTTTATCGCACAAACCTTGAATTACTTTAAAAGAGATTATGTCCTATTAGGTTTAGTTCCAACTCCTACAGTGCAACTTATGGTCGAAGAATTAGATGCAATAATAGGAATTTCTATAACCGCCTCGCACAATCCAGCAGAATGGAATGGACTAAAATTTATAAATTCTAATGGAATTTTCTTGAACGCAGATGAAAATAAATTACTATTAGAGATAATTTCTGAGCAGAATATAAAACAAATACCCGATACAATCCAATTTAATGAGGATTTAACGATTGCATACAAAAACAAATTGGCTATCGAAAAACACATAAAGAAAATCTTGGATTTACATATTGATGGTATCAAGCTCGATATCGATGAAATTAAAAGCAAAAAATTTAAAGTCTCACTCGATGCAATTAACTCATCAGGTTCATTTATAATTCCAGAATTACTCGAAGAATTAGGGTGTGAGGTAAATAAAATCAATTGTAATGGAGATGGTGAATTTGTGCATCAACCAGAACCACTTCCAGAAAACCTTTTTGAATTGGCCCAAAAAGTTGCATCGTTCAATTCTGATATTGGTTTTGCAATCGATCCAGATGGAGATAGGCTAGTGCTTATTAACGAAAAAGGTAAACCTATTAAAGAAGAGTTTACCATAGTACTTTCGATATGGGCATACCTCGAATTATGTAAAAACCCAAGGGAAGTATCTATTGTTGTTAATCATTCAACAACACAGTTAGTTGAGAAAATTGCAGAAAGATTTGGAGCAAAAGTCCATAGATCACCAGTAGGAGAAATCAACGTAGTTGAAAAAATGAAAGAAATTAATGCACAAATTGGTGGAGAAGGAAGTGGGGGAGTTATTCTCAGGGATTTTCATTTAGGAAGGGATGCAATTGCAGGCATAGTTTTGATTTTGCTACTTCTTGCTCGTAAGCAAAAGAAAATTAGCGAAATAATTGAAGAATTACCAACTACTATAATGAAAAAAGTTAAACTTGAATTCGAGGATGATTTTGAAAAAATGATTAACCTGACAATACCTCAATTTAAAAAAGAAAAATGTATCCAAGAAGATGGAGTGAAATTTATTGGACCAGAGTATTGGGTGCAACTAAGAAAATCAAACACAGAGCCTATCTTGCGAATTATTGCAGAAAGCAACACTGAGTTTTCGACCAATGTACTTATCGATAAAATTTTCGGAATAGTAAAAAATATCTAAAATATTTGTAACAATTCATAAACCTAATTGTCTTAAAAGTAAATGAAGTACGAGTATGATAAATTAACAGATGAAGAACTCTTTAGCTTGCTTTCCCAATCTCAAGAAGTAAGCCAACAATCTTTTAGTGAATTATATAAGAGGTATTCTGCAAAAATACATGCATACTTGTTCAGAACATTAGGTGAAAAGTTCTTTATAAAAGATTTATTTCAGGAGGTATTTGTAAAAGTTTATCAAATTGGACTGAAATCCAATGGAAAAATACTTACAAACTTTAATGCCTACATTTACCAAACTGCTAAGAATATATGCCTGAACCACTTTCGAGTTGAAAATCGAATGCCAGATGTTTATGCAGAATATATGACAAATGTTGCAAGCGAAAAAGAGCAGAATTTTGAAGATGATGTCGAAATTGTTAGGCAAGCCGTGGATAAATTACCTTCATCGCTGAAAGAAGTATTCATCCTGAGTGAATTCGAGGGACTATCATATTCCTCAATCTCCGAAATAACAAGTGATACCGAAATTAATGTTCGAGTAAAAATTCATCGTGCAAGAAAATCCTTACTTGGTATAATAACACGAATGAAGAATAGAAGAAAAATATGGCAAGAAAATGAATAGATTTGATTTAAATACCGAAGAACTAATCAATCTGTTGATGGATAAAGATACATCTGCAGTTGATAAAACTCTAATTTTGGAAGAACTGCAAAAGAATCCAGAGAGCAAAAC
>CAYOPF010000108.1:0-8655 GCA_964405755.1 uncultured Chloroherpeton sp. | reverse complement strand
AATCCTCCAATAATATGCAACAAAGTACTTTTGCCAGAACCCGAAACACCCTGGATCGAAATAAAATCTTTTTGATTAACAGAAAGATCCAATCCATTTAGAACTTGCGTAGTTACGTCGGTACGACTTATGTAGGATTTATTAATATTAGTAGCTTTAAGTAATTCCATTATTCAAGAATTGAAAAAAGTAATTTTGCAAATTACTAATAATGTATTAATTTTGTAATTCTTTAAATTTCAATTAAGGGGTCTTAGCTCAGTTTGGTCTAGAGCGCTTCCTTGACACGGAAGAGGTCGCTGGTTCGACTCCAGTAGATCCCACAAACATTAAACCCCAACCCCTCTATGCACAAAATCAATATCAATGAAAAGTTGAACCTTATTAATGACCACTGGAATCCAAGAATTGTAGGCGAACTAAATGGACAGCATATAAAATTGGCAAAATTTGTGGGTGAGTTTGTTTGGCACAAACACGACGACGAAGATGAAATGTTCTTGGTCGTTAAAGGTAGCTTTACTCTCGAATTCAGGGACAGAAAAGTAGAATTGCACGAAAATGATTTTATTATCGTGCCCCGAGGAGTTGAGCATCGCCCAGTGGCTTCCGAAGAAGTGTCAATAATGTTGTTTGAACCCATTGCTACCATAAATACTGGCACTGTTAGCAATGAATTAACCAGGCAACATTTGGATTGGGTGTAACCTTAGCTATTTTTGAAATTATAATTCTTAATTTTGTATGATTTAATATATTAAACAGGAAAGGAAATGAATAAAACCTTCTTCATATTCTTGATGGTATTTTGTACTGCATTTTCTGCTTTGGCGCAATCTAATATCTCGGGAAAAGTAGTTTCTGCTGAATCCGACGAGCCGCTTATTGGCGCCAATGTATTTGTGGTTGGCACCAAGTTTGGTGCGAGGACTAATGCAAAAGGAGAATACTCAATATCGGATTTAAAACCTGGAAATTACACTTTAAAGGTAACATATATAGGTTTTAAACCTTCGGAAAAGAAAATAAATGTAAAAGCAAATGAAGAGATTACACATAACTTTGAACTAGAAGAAGGCGTACTGGAAAGCCAAGCCATACAAGTAGTAGGAAGTAGAGCACAGTACCGCGAGACACCAGTGGCTTTCTCCGATATTTCCAAACAGCAGATTGTCGAAGAATTGGCAAGTCGCGATTTACCAATGCTATTGAATAACACACCTGGAGTTTATGCTACTGAACAAGGTGGTGGCTCTGGTGACAGTCGAATCAATATACGAGGTTTTAACCAACGAAACGTCTCAGTGATGATTAACGGGGTTCCTGTCAACGATATGGAAAATGGTTGGGTTTATTGGTCTAATTGGGACGGTTTGGGGGATGCAACATCTTCGCTGCAAGTACAACGTGGACTCGGAGCAAGCCGAATGGCAAATCCTTCAGTTGGTGGCACAATGAACATTGTAACCGATGCAGCAAATCAGAAACCAGGAATATCACTTAAACAAGAATTTGGAATTGGTAATTTCCTTAAATCAACTGTGATAGGGAATACTGGCAAAATTGGTGATTTTGCTGCAACTGTAACTGCTGTCCGCAAAACTGGTGATGGCGTTGTCAAGAATGTTTGGACAGATGCATGGGCATACTATTTTTCAGTAAGTTACGATTTGAACGAAAATCATTCATTCGATTTTTATTTGACAGGTGCTCCCCAAGAACATGGTCAACGCAGTTTTCGGCAACCAATTGCAAATTTTGATAAGGACTTGGCCCGAAGCTCAGGAGTTGTCGACTCTGTAATTAACTTCTATACCGAGTTTGGTTATGATTATAATCCTAACTGGGGAGTAATTAAAATTGACCCTAAATATCCAATTCAGCAGTATTACGATGGAAAAATACAGGATTTTCGCCAGGAAGGTTTATTGATGGCTGCAGAAAATTATTATCACAAACCTCAGGGAAATTTAAACTGGAATTGGCGAATGGCCCCACAAACTAATTTAACATCTGTATTCTACTTCTCACGTGGAATTGGTGGTGGATCAGGTACTGTTGGGCAAATACCCCAAATTTATAACAAAACCCGCGAAGACAATGGGCAAATGGATTTCCAGCAATTATATGATTTTAATACTAGCGACCAAGCGATTGACCCACGATATTCAAAAACATTGCATAAAGCAAAGTCTATTTTACGTAATTCTGTGAATCAACATTATTGGTATGGTTATCTAGGAACTTTGGTAACAAAGCCGATGGAAAGGTTTAGTCTACACACTGGCTTGGATTTGAGGTATTATCAAGGAGAACATTGGCAAGAAGTCCGCAATTTACTTGGAGCAGATTATTATTTCGATACTTCGGATAAAACACAGACTGATACATTAAGTTGGATGAAAAAGCTCGGAGATAAAATTAATTACAATAATGATGGTTTTGTTTCCTGGATTGGCGGATTTGCCCAAGGTGAATACAAATTCGAGAAAGTAACATCCTATGTAAATTTATCATTATCCAACACAGGCTACAAAAGAGTCGACTATTTTAGAACCGATTCGATGCCTAATGGACGCGAAACTGAATGGGAAAATTTCCTAGGCTATACAATTAAAGTAGGAGCTAATTATAATATCGACGAAAACTTCAATGTGTTTGGGAATTTGGGGCATTATGTGCGACCACCTCTCTATCAAAATGTATTTTACAACGACAATTCAGTGTACGACAATGTTCTTACCGAAAAAGTAAACGCAATAGAGCTGGGAGTGGGTTATAACACGCGTGATTTAAGAATTAACCTCAATGCATACTGGACGCAATGGCGGGACCGTGCTTGGTACACATCCTCCTACGTTACCAACACAGATGGTTCGAGAACCTATTTTAACTATAATTTACCTGGTTTGGGCGCTGACCACAAAGGCGTTGAACTCGATTTTAACTATCGTTTGTTCCGTTGGATGAGAATTAATGGGATGATTTCTATTGGCGATTGGCGTTGGGTAAACGACGTGTTTGCCACTTATTCGCCCGAAAATGTTGTTGATGCAAATGGTAATCCTATTACTTTCACTCGCAATTTGTACATTAAGGACATCAAAGTGAGTGATGCTGCCCAAACTACTGCATCACTATCTGTATATTTTTACCCAATCAAAAAGACTTCAATTATTTTTACATACAATTATTTTACAAACTATTATGCAGATTTCAATCCTGAATTGCGAAACAATCCTAACGACCGAGCTCAGCCGTGGCAAATACCAGCTTATGGTATGCTGAACGCCAAAATTTATTCAACTTTACCATTGAACTTGCCAGTGGATATCAGGGTTTTTGCTTCGGGTTTAAATATTCTGAATGCTAAATTCATAACCGATGCACGAGACGGAGCCGACCATACAGCCAATACTGCACAAGTTTATGTGGGATTGCCATTCCGTTGGAACTTTGGAGTGCAATTTACTTACTAAATTGTTGATAACTATTTTTAGTTTACAATTCATTCTTTATTATTTTTGTATTTTTTGGGAAAAATTAAATGCCAGTTAGCGTTATTTTAGGCACCCAGTGGGGCGACGAAGGAAAAGGTAAAATTGTAGATTTATTGAGCGAAGATTACGATATCATCGCCCGTTATCAGGGTGGAGCTAATGCCGGCCACACAATAGTTCTAAATGGGAAAAAATATGTTTTGCATTTAATCCCATCAGGTATGCTACATCCACATTCAATTTGTGTTATCGGCAATGGTGTAGTGATCGACCCCGTCGCATTGATGGACGAAATTAAAATGCTCGAAAACGAAGGGATCGAAGTCCGTAACAGACTTTTCATAAGCCATAAAGCGCATTTAATTATGCCATACCATAAACTGATTGACCAGATTTCCGAAAGTAAATCCGAAAAAGCTATTGGAACAACAGGACGGGGCATTGGGCCATCGTACATCGATAAATTTTCCCGTGTAGGAATTCGTATTGTCGATTTGCTCGATCGAAATGGATTTGAGCATAAACTTAGGCATAATATCGAAACAAATAATCAGATTTTACGTAAGCTCTACGATTACGAAGAGTTGAATATCGAAGAAATAATTGATAAATACCTGGAATTCGACAAATTAATAGATACTTACATAAAAGACACTACATACCTACTGAATCAGGCAATCCGCGATGGCAAAAATGTGCTAGCTGAAGGAGCCCAGGGTGCTATGCTTGATGTGGACCATGGCACTTATCCATTTGTAACAAGTTCCAATCCAACTGTTGGAGGCGCTTGCACAGGTTTGGGGATTCCTCCTACTGCAGTCAACAGGGTTATTGGAGTAGTGAAAGCCTACACGACACGAGTTGGCAATGGACCTTTCCCAACAGAATTGGAAAACGAGACTGGGGAGTTACTTCGCAAACAAGGTGCAGAATTCGGAGCAACAACTGGCCGTCCGCGTCGCTGCGGCTGGTTAGATTTGCCACAGCTTAACTACTCATTTATGATTAATGGGGTTACCGATATTGCAATTACTAAAATCGATGTTCTTTCTGGTATCGAGCAAATTAAAGTTTGCAAAGGATATAGAATAAATAATACAACAACAGCCATTTTCCCGGCGGATTTACCTTCGTTCGAAAAAGTGGAATGCGAATACGATACTTTGGATGGATGGGAGCAATTCGATTGCGATACAAAGAATTATGATGATTTGCCAAACAATTTAAAGAATTATTTAGATTATATAACCCAACAAACTGGAACACCTGTTAAGATTGTCTCGCTTGGAGCCGACAGGGAAAAAACAATCATAAAATAGAATTATCAGATTAAAAATTCGAATTTCCACCAACTTCTGCTCTTTACGATAGAGGAGATGCAATAAGAAGTTTGTATTGTATAGTTTGATTAGATTTTTCGCTTTGGCTCAGAATGATACCCTTGTCAAATTAAGCGAAGCGAAACTTCTAACGCACCTACACATCCGATGACTCCAAGACATCGGATGTGTGTTTGTAAAGAAGATTCTTTGCCTCTCGGCTCTGATGACGAAAGTTGATGTAGCCACTCATTAGCAAGGGTTTTTGAAATGCTCGTATATTCTTCTAAATTCGATATCTCCATATTTCTTACCCATGTAACGTTCTCGAATATTATGGGCGGCCGAACTCATTTCGTCGGTTTTAATCCCGGCATTGCACGAATTCCATACTTCTAGAAATGCGGCAAGATGATCTGCAGCTCGGATCAACGAACCATCGAATACATCGTAGATATCATTATTATAATTTCCCCATCTCGAACAATTTTATTTTTAAATTCATCGATTGTAAAGTATTTAATTTCTTCAATCCATTCCGATTCTAATAACGGATATATCTCGGCAATTGCCAATTCCTGCTCTAAATTTTTAATCAACTCATCCAATTCGGGCGAAGAGGTTTTAACAGGCGAGATAATATCGCGGGTTACCGCTTCGGGTAAATCGTGGAACAAGCCACCAAAAAATGCATTATAAAGTCGCTTGGGGCTCGCATTATTCTGACGAGCAAATAAATACGAAATAATTGCTACTAAAAGAGAATGCCCCAAAACTGAAGTTTTTGGAACGCGAGGCAGCTGAGCCCATCGGTACTGAAAACGCAAGTAACCAAAAAGATCCACAAAGTGCTTGATTGGAAAAGGTTCGGATAATTTTTGAATTCCAGTTAAGTAAATGTATGGACTCATTCTGTTATCTAATTCCTTTCGAATTTTTTCGATTTGATAATTACCCGGATTGGCACTTTCGATTATTTTAAATTCCCAAATAGAAGCATAAATATGGGCGGCATTAAGCAACTTCAATTCAATAGAATCTTCCTTGTGCGATTCGTAAAGAAAACTTCGAAACTCGTCGAGCAATTCGGGTTCTTCGAAAATGGAGGAATATTTGTTCGATACAAATTCATTTAACTTATTGAATACTTCGGGGCGTTTGGTAATTTCTGCGTAAATAGGGGATTTTATATCCGAAATTGCTATTCTGCGAAGCATTTCGAATATTCCATACAAAATCAGCTTGGACCAGTTTATTTGATAATTATTCTCATCGTATTTGGCTAAGATGAAAGCTATCAACATCTTGTGGGAATGTTTATCGATTTCGATTAAATCCATTGGTCGGATTCTGTCGTTCCATCGCTGGATATGGAAACCCCGGAAGATTTCATTTAAAGTGAGATAATTAACAAACATTTTTATGTATTTTTTATAAATTATTTATTCAAAATTAGTAATTTTATAGTTCCATCAATTTAAATAAAACTAATGACTAAATTATTATTAGTCGATGACGATACGATGATACTAAAGTTGTATAAGCGATATTTCGAAAAACATTTCGAGGTAACGACTGCAAGTTCTGCTATCGAAGCATTGGAAATAATTAAAAAGAAATACCACCCAGAAGTGATTTTATCCGACCATTTAATGCCCGAGATGAATGGATCCGACTTTCTTAATAAAATTTCATTTTCTCATCAAAACACAATTCGAATACTAATGACAGCAGAAAGTGAGCCAAGCAAACTTATACCCAATGTGAACCATGCCAAGGCATTTATGTTTTTAATAAAACCAATTAAAGAGATTGATTTGGTTCAAGCTGTTAACTTGGCGGCAAAACACTACAAATTGATGGTTCAAAACGAGCAATTGATAAAAAAACTCAACGAGCAGAATCTAAAAATGACCAAGGAAATTGCTAAATCCAACGTGTCGAGTACTAATGCTATTTACGAAATGATATTTGGATTGAGAGTATTCCAAGGTAATTATTTTTACAACCATTTCGAGGGTGTAATTAAAATAGCAAATTATTTTATTACTGAAATGAAGCTTGGAGAATATAGTAAGCAAGAATTACTTAAAATATCGCTTTATTACGCACTAATGATGCTTACATTCCCATCGAGGCTTGCTTATAAAAATCCATTTACGTTAAAAGAAAAAGAACGAACAGATTACGTTACCCATTATGTTGCATTTATCGAAAAAGTAAAAAAAGTATCCCCTTTCGACTCCATATCGCAAATATGGGAACATGCAGATGGATCGGGTATTCCAAATAAAATTAAAGTAGACAAGATATCGATTGAATCACAAATTTTTCAACTTTCAAATTTGTATTTTCATTTATTGTATGAATTACCTAATAACGATTTAACAAACAAACTCAACAATTCTACCTTCAAGTACCGTTACGAAGGTGTAATGGACAAAATGAAAAAAGCTCAAAAATATATTCTCGAAAAGAATAAGTGGTTCAACGAAGATTTATTCAGTCTTTTTAGATTTGCAATTAAGGATGACAAAGTGGAAGCATTCCTGCCAGTCCGAGAGAATATTGAAGTAGAAAATAAAGACTATATGCCTGAATTCGAAAAGATATTGAAGGAATTACATGAATTTAAAGCAAAAGAGGAAAATGCACCAGAAATTGTTCAGGAAGGTGATCAAAATTATGCTATTAAACATCTTCATCCACATCAGTTAGCAATTGGTATGATTATTAATCAAAATATTGTTTCTATCCAAAATGTACCTGTAATCAAAATGGGAGCAAAAATTACTGGGAGTTTGCTCGATAATATCCATAACTTATTTGATAAAAAGCAATTGAAAGATGCTACGTCAATTGAAGTTAAAATTCCTGTTTAGCTTTATACTGAATTATCCTATATAGAAAAAAACTTCCGAGGTTGTCGTACCAACGGAAGGTTTTAATCGTATTAATTATTTTATTATTTCTTAGCTACTAAATGCAACTAAAAGAAGAAGGTCATTATGCTTCTTGAGTTGTTGTCGGTTGCTTTTTCTCCCTTGCAAAAATATAATAAAGTGCTGGGATAACGAATACTGTAAGAAATGTAGAAGCAATAATACCACCAATAGTTACAATTCCAAGTGGAGTACGGATTTCTACACCAGCATCTCCCATACCTAAAGCCAATGGCAACATACCGAGTGCTAAAGCTGCATTGGACATAATGATTGGTTTCAATTTAACAGTTGAGGCATAAATCAAAGCTTCTTTGATATGCTTTCCTTCCTGACGTATTAATTGATTCGCCAAATCTAATATCAGAATTGCGTTATTCACCACAATTCCCGTAAGCAAAATTACCCCCATCAAACCGCTTATGCCTAATGCTGTGTTGGATATCACTGCAATTAGTATTACACCAATTAAACCTAATGGAACTGTGAACATAATATATATAGGTTGAACAAAACTTTCGAGAATTGCTGCTAATAGCAAATAAGTTAAAATAATTCCTAAGGCAAATGCAAAGCCCAAGTCCATCATCATCTGCTTAAATATTTTAGTTTGACCACCCCAAACATAGGAATATCCTGTTGGGAACTTGACTTCCTGCAAACGCTTTTCGATATCTGCAGAAACATTTCCGAGAACAAAGCCTGGAGCAGGGTTGCCAGTAAACTTTACTGTAAGGAATTTATTCCTGTGTAATACCTTTGTTGGTCCCGGAGTGAATTTAATATCTGCTAAATCAGACAATTTAAAAATTCCACTTCGAGTTACGATTGGCAATTCCTTGATTTTTTGTGGTGCATCGATATCGGTTTCTTTCATTTTGATTGTTATATCGT
>CAYOPF010000107.1:5297-8712 GCA_964405755.1 uncultured Chloroherpeton sp. | reverse complement strand
TATTTGATTTTCATCAAAATAATTGGTATCACGTATTATTTTTTTTGTAATTTAGGGATGAATTTTTTAACAAAAAAGGAGAAAAAATATGGAGACTCCTCAAAACACAACGCAGAACGAAGTAGAGACAAGAAGGGCTTCACAACTTATAACAATCGAGCAGGTAATTCATATTTACCTTTAACTTTAACATTTCCTTTTAAGCATTATGTAAATGAAGATTATCCAAAAGAAATTCTAACTAATCTCAAGTGTGATAATTGTGTTTTATCTTTTATTGCGAACGAGCAAGTAAAATATGCAATCACAATTTATGATTTAACAGGCAAGGTCATTTATAATGATCCTTCTTTCAAGGAGTCTTCTATTGGTGTCAATAGAATTAATTTAACTACATCTCTTGGGTTGTATAATATTAAATTTGTTAGATTTTCATATATCAGTAAAGATGGGGTTTTTGAATCTCAAATAATTAAATTAATTGATTGAGGTAGTTGTGAATAAAGTATTTATAATAGTGTTTTTGCTATTGCCCAGTTGTCATTTATTTTCGAACTGGGTTCCTTTTTTATCAAATTTTACATATCAGTATTCTGCAAATAAATATGAAATTCTTGCCATTTCTTTTACTGAACCTGTATTTGCTAATGAAAACCAAGTGATTTATTCTCATAAACATATTTTAAACAGAAGTAATTACTGTTTTGATACGTTGTTGAAATTTCCGAGTATATTTAGTTTTCTCCCTTTTAACTTACTCGATTCAATCGTTTATAATAATAAATATATTTATTTGACTTCAACAACACACAAGATTCCGATTTCCGATTCAGTTGGGACTTCTTTTATAACTGCTGATACTAGTAAAAAAGGGATTACATCACACAAATATATTATTAGAGAGAAATACCCCACTATAACGTTCAATAGTCAGGATTCGTTGATTGTAATTGATAAATATACCCGCAACCCCAATGTTGCTAACTTTACGTTTATCGGTGCACTGATACTTAGTAAAAAATTTGGTTTCATAGAGTTAATATTACCAGATGACTCAGGTCCATATAAATTAGTAGGATTAAGCGATGGCAATTCTACATTCGGGAGTTATGTCCATACAAAATTAGAAGAACAACGTATAATTGAACAAATCAGCTCTAGAAAAACAGGTGATAAATACTGCTGGAATGTATATTATAACCCAACTTCTAAAAATAATAGGATCCTAATTGATTCTATTGTAAGTGTAGATATGGCTGATAGCATATTAACTTTGCATGTTTACAGAGAAACATTTCATACAAGTAATGAAGTAGACTACTATTTGATTGCGACTTCTTTCGAAAAAATAACATTTGATTTGAAGTATTTTAAATCCATTATAGCTAGCAACACTTCTTCTTGGCAAATTCCCAAAGGCACTTTACCGTTTTTTAAAGATTTAGATGGTTTGATGATGGTCCCTTACAAATCCCCAATCGCACTTTTGGGTAACGATAATTTTTCAATTTGCATTGCAAGCTTTGGTTTATACATAAATCCTATTAACTGTAAATTTGCATTTATTATAGATGAACATCCATCAATTACGTTTGACTCAAAATATGGTATAAGTAAAATCAAATTAGGTTTCGACTCAATGGTGTTGTTGGGCATTCTAAAATCGGACGGTACTAAAATAGGACACTATTTTAAACCAAATAATGTAAGTGATGTTATTAATTTATCCCTTTCTCTCTCTCCTAATCCCGTTACAGATAAACTAACACTGATAAATATCCCTGATAATGCAACAGAATTCGAGATTTACGACCAATTTGGTAACCGCCAAATATCTGGATTAATTTCAGGGCAAATAGATGTTTCTCTTCTACCAGCAGGTGTCTATTTTATAAAATTAAATAATAGCCAGCGTCCCCTCAAGTTTTTGAAGATATAGTGTAAAAAGAAAACCATCCGATGTCTTAAAGACATCGGATGGTTTGGTGTGAAGCTAGCTAAACTGTTTGTTATTAACGAGCTTAATTGTTTTGTTCAATTACAGAAGTAATCTTTGTTTTATCAGTATATTCCATCTCAGATGGGAACCAAACAACTTGCAATCCTTTGGTATTGCGAACAATTTCGTCGCGTTGATTATTCTTATCATGGAAAAATGGATATACAAATCTACGAGTTTCTTTTGTTTTCAATTCTGATGGGGACGTCATTATTTTACTCAATTCAATGGGATATGCTTTAATAATTGTTCCATTAGCATCCAAAAATCTAAATTGTCCAGTTAATTCTTTTATACTTTTTGCAGAATTATTTGTAATGTCAAAAATAATGTAGTCGTAACTATTGCCTAATGTGTCGAGAGGTTTAATACCAATGTACTTGATAGTATGATTTGCAATTATCTCGGCTTTAGCAAGAATAGAAACCATTTGCTTAAATTCTTGTTGTCTGATAAAATCGTTTTGCATAGCAATCAATTCCCCAATTGATTTACCAATTATTGTATCAGCATTCAAACCCAATCTGTTGATTGCACCAGTAAGAAGCTGTATGTCCTCACGGCTCATTTTGTTTTCATCAGAAATCTTTTGGGCTAATGAATAAAGATTATCTTTCGTAATTTTTTCTTCTGAATACTGGCTTTTGGGATTTTGATTACCACAAGATGCCAAGATGCTTACGACAGCAAAAAGGACGAGTGTTTTGGAAATTAAATTCAACACAATTTTCTCCTTGAATTTTAAAAAAAATGAATTTGTATAATCTACAAAATTAAGAATTTTCCTGGATATATTTTTTTAATATACCAAATCTCAAACCTTGTGTACTTACTTGAATATCTGCGAAATTGAATAATTCTTGCAACACCAAGTAAATTAATTGACCTGAAGTTAAAATATCTGCACGCTTTGGATGAACGTTGTATTTGCTCGAAATCTGAATTGATTCCAAATTAATTAATTCTTCAAACAAGGTTTTATTCCGAGTGTAATCAATTATTGTGTTGTTGATTAAACCCGAGTCGTAAGCATTCAATCCACTTATGATATGTGCCAGAGTAGTGATTGTTCCACCAACTCCAATAAGTTTGGAATTTTTGGGGAATTCAAAATCCAAATTTATCATTGATTTTATGTATTTGATACTTTTTTCGATTGACCCTGCATCAATCTGAGTATTAAAAAATTTGCTTTTTAATTTGGCAGCACCTATCTGAAAAGACTGGCTGAATTGAATTTGCTGGTTATGACCAAAAATAATTTCGGTGCTTCCTCCTCCTACATCAATAATAATGCATTCATCATTTGTATTCACAGCTCCCATAAAACTAAATTCAGCTTCCTGTTTGCCGGAAATCACTTCAATTTCCACTCCAAGAACTTTACTTAGCAATTCCTTAACTTGGAGATTGTTT
>CAYOPF010000107.1:0-5287 GCA_964405755.1 uncultured Chloroherpeton sp. | reverse complement strand
AACTTCAGCCGAGCCAGTGTCGGTTTTATGAGCTTTGTGTTTTTCAATTATTTTTTTTAAATTATTCAGGGATTGAATAGCATTATTAATTGATCCTTGGTCAATTGTGTTATCTACCATAAGATTTGCACCCAATCGAGGTATTTCAAAATATTGATCCAAAACTTGAAATTCACGGTTTTGGATTTCAGCTAATAGTAAGATGAAAGAATTTGTTCCAATATCTAATACTGCTACCTTCATACCCGGTTATTTGCTTTGAATGCTGCCGATAGCCACTCTTCTTCGTAAATAATTTCAAGTAATTCGAATCCATTTCCTTTTGCTTCGTACAGAATTTCTTCTTCTTGATATCGAAGTATTCCAGAAACTAATAGAATACCGTTGTTCTCAACTAATGAGTTATAGAATTTCTCGAAGCCATAAATCACCAAATTAGCATAGAGATTTGCAGTTATTCCATCCGATTTTGGTAATTCAATTTCTTCAATATCGGATTCATGAATTTCAATAAATTGCTCAACTTTATTGAGAATTATGTTCTCGCGAGCATTCTCGATAGCCCATTCATTATTATCAAAAGCAAAAACAGATTTTGCTCCCAATTTAATTGCTAAAATTGCCAGAACGCCAGTGCCTGTGCCAACATCAATCCATTTATGGTCTGTTTTGCAGTATTTTTCCAACAGTCTTGATATTAGTCTTGTAGTTTCGTGTTGGCCAGTTCCGAAGCTCATTTTGGGATTAATAATAATTGGTAATTCTGCAGTGCACTCACTTTTTTTCCATTCTGGTAAGATCTCTATTCTATCTGATATTTTAATCAATGGAACATTTTTTTCCCATTCTTCATTCCAGTTTTTTGGAGAGATTAACTCTTGCGACAAAATTTTTATGTTGGGATAAATTTGTTGAAGTGCATCCAACAAATTATGAACCAAAACATCATTAACGATAGCATTATCGAAAGTGATAATTAATGTGTCGAAATCTTCGCGAATACCCAAAACCGAAAAGTCCATAAGACACGCAATAGCCATCTCGAAATATTCTTCGGGTATAGAAACAGTAATGTTTTTAAATTCCTTCATAAAAAATAAAATTTAACAAAATATAATCGTCAAAATTAAAAAGTATAGAACAATAAATGGATATTGAATTACAAAACAAATTAAAAAAGATTAAACTTTTAATTATGGATGTGGACGGTACATTGACAGATGCGGCTATGTTCTATAATTCTCAGGGTGAATTTATGAAACGGTTCTATACACGCGACGGTTTTGGTATTGATTTGATGCACAAAGCAGGATTGAAGACTGCCATCATAACACAGGAATATACTGATATCGTTATGACACGTGCCAAAAAACTCAAAATCGACAAAGTAGTTATGGGTTCGACCAACAAAGCGAATGATTTCCAGATGATTGCCGAAGAATACGGTTTTACTTTCGAAGAAATAGCATATATTGGCGATGATCTAAACGACATTCCAGCACTCAAATTAGCAGGACTTGCAGTTGCTCCTAATGATTGCTCCGAAGGTGTTTTGGATTATATAGATTTCAGAACATCTAAGAATGGTGGCAATGGTGCAGTTCGCGAATTAGTTGATATGATTTTGAAATCTCAAAACATTACGTTATATTAGTAAATAAATATTAATCAAAAAATAAAAAAAGGTGAAAAAATGGCTACAAACGACAATTCAAATGACTTCCTCAAAGGATTGGTGATTGGTTCTATTATTGGTGGATCAGTAGGTGCATTGATTGCTTTGCTTTACGCACCAAAGCCTGGTTCCGAATTAAGAAAACAACTTGCAGAGAAGACAACAGATATTTATTCCAAAGCATCTGACTATTTTGCTGATTCAGCAACAGTCGTACAAGATACTGCACAAAACATTATGAATGAAGGAAGAGAAAAAGCTCAAGCTATTGTAGATTCTGCCCGACGACAAGCAGAAGGTTTAATCCATAAAGCTGAAGATTTACTCTCAGGAGCTAAGGAAAAAGCATCTCAGGTCCAAAGCGGTGTAAAAGCTGGTATGGATGCTTTTAAAAACGAAATCAAATAGTGTATTATGAATATTCTAGTAATTTTTGGGGTAATAGCTATTGTAATTTTGATTGTTCTGTTAATTTATATGATTACGTTTGTTAACAAAGCAAGTAAACTTATCGAAGACACTCGCAATCAAATAAATAAACAATCCGAACAATTTACTGAAACCATTGAAAAAATTGATGTTTTGATTATAGACGTTCATAAATTTGTAAACCTTGCTTCTGAAGGTATGGAAAAGATTAATGATATGTCAGACAAAATGTCGATTTTAGTTAATAAAGTTGACGAAAAAACACAAAGTTTGATGAATGTGTTCGATCAGGTTGCAATTGGTTCCAAGTCAATATACGAGACTGTGCATAAACCAATTCGTACAGTCGTTGATTTTTTTCAAAGTTTTTCGGATAACTTTTCTTTCGTAAAATCCTTTTTTCCAAAAAGAAAATAGTAAAGCAATGTGAAAAAAAATGCCTCGTTTGAGGCATTTTTTTTTAATTTCTATTTTTTATAATTTTATAAGACTATGTTTGCATCCTTCAACATTGCTTTCAAACCTTTCTTATCGAGAGTTCTTATTGCACGAGCAGTAATTTTGAGTGTAACGAAGCGTTTTTCATCGGGTAACCACACTCTTTTGGTTTGCAAATTAGGGAGAAATCTTCTGCGAGTCTTGTTATTAGCGTGCGAAACATTGTTGCCAGCTATAGGACCTTTTCCAGTTAATTCGCATCTTCTTGCCATTGTTGATGTTCCTTTTAATAAGATTACAAAATTAGTAAAAAAAAATTAAATAACCAAAAATATTAGAATTTTCAGTAATTAGATTCATCCCTCCAGGACACAATTCTCCATTTTCTGTCGGTTAAGTTTTTTCGTAAACGAAGGTTTGCAATGCCATTTAAACGAACAATATCTGCTGGATTGAAAACAATAGTCAAATTAAAACTTCTGGCAACATCCCTTAGTACTGTATCGCCAACATCAACAAAAACTTCGTTCCAAACCAAATCTAAGCTTTGTGCAGCTTGAAACAATCGATAAGTTGTTAGTAGTTCTTGTTCTCGACCCCAAGATTCATCAATTCCTTTTTCATAATTTCTAAAAATAAACATAAAATCTGATTCCATCAAGTTACCATATACTAATGTGTCCTTAAAAGTATAGGCATATCTAAAATTTGCAAATACACCATCAATTGACTCCTGTGAACTAAGTAATGAAGAATTGTCGCCATTTGTATTTAACCGTGGAGCAAATGGATTGTCGCAACTTGATAAAATAAAAATCAAGAATGCTATCGAAAATAAATTCAATAGTTTGAAAGACTGGATGTTGTTAATATTAATCATATTGCAAATCTGGCTTTTAAAATACTCCAAGATGGCAAAGAATCCGAACTATTCCGAAAATCAGCCCAGTTGTTAATGTACCATAATCCATTATTTCCTCGGGCAAATACAAATCTTGATATTCCTGAATAATTCTCATCATTATCTTTTTGCTTCAACACTATTAAATATTCACCAACAAAAACAGCAGAGTCGCTCGTAATGATATCATATTTCTTTGTTTTCCATGTTAATATAGGTAATGAGCCGGTGGGTAAAGATGAATGCAAACCTTGAAGAAATTGTTTTTCACTTTCTCTATTCCAATTCGAATAAAGAACTCCGTACCGAGCTAATGCATCAGCATCGGGAGTAAAAGTAAAATTGTTTTTATTATTTTGAAAATCCTCTGCAAAGCAATCAGAGAAGTACTCTACATTTAACTTGGTAAATGAATTATTAAAATTCGAGAATAAAATGTAATGAGTCGATGCAGGTTGAAAATCCATGGAAGAGTCGTCTGGTTCCTGAGGATTACGTGTAGAAAATAGGTCGCAACCCACTAACAGTAAGATAATAAATAAATAAGTAAAATATTTTTTATACTTCATAATGTGCAATGACGAATTTTTTGTTTTTTATATTTAATTTTTTTTAATCTACTCTCCAAAAAGATTAAATTTCTGATTTTTTTTTTCTTAAATTGCAAATTAAATATTAATAGATTACGATTAATAGAGATTTTTTTAGTTAGTAATAAAAAAAAATATAATTAGATTAAACTAATATTTATTAAATTTGTAATCGTTTAAAATGAAAATTCAAAAACGGAGAAATAAATTGTGTTAAAATCTCGACTTGATTACAATTTAAAAATCAGATTACCTATCACAGCTTTTGTTATAGTGGTAACCTATATTATAACTTTCTTTGTTTCCAAACCTGAACGTGATAATGTTGGTTACCAACCCGATCAACCCATACCATTTTCACATAAACTCCATGCCGGGGAAATGCAAATTGACTGTCAGTATTGCCATACCGGAGTGGAAAAAAGCAGGCATGCGACAGTTCCACCCGTAAGCACATGTATGAACTGTCATTCCGTTGCCAGAAAGGATAAACCCGCAATAATCAATCTGACAAAATACTTCAACACTAATACACCACTTCCTTGGAAAAGAATACATAAAGTGCCCGACTATGCTTACTTTAATCATAGTGTACACGTGAATAAAGGTATTTCTTGCCAAAGTTGTCACGGAAAAGTGGAAAATATGGATAAGGTTTCACAAGTCCAGAAATTCACGATGGGGGCTTGTTTGGATTGTCATCGCAATGCACATGAAAAATTACCTGAATTGAAGGGTGTAATTAACAAAGGTCCAGATTATTGTGGTGCTTGTCACCGTTAATGTTCGAATAATAAGGTATATACCATGGAAATAAAAAACACAAGAAGATTTTTGCTAACAACCTTAGCAGGTGGAATAGCATTTTTAGGTATTAAAAAAGTAACTCACATATTCGGATCTTCGAATATTAATCGAAATAACGATGAGGGAAAATTGGTGGTAAAGCCCCACCAGGACGCAGTTAATCGTATTAAGGGAGGTAAGGTATGAGTCTTGAGACGTTTTGGAAATCTCCTAATGAATTAAAATTCCCTGTAATAAGTCAGGAAGCCAAAGAAAAGGAATTCGTCGAAGGAGCAACTGCCGAGTTTAATCCTGATGAATTAAAAGGTCTATCGCGTCGAAAATTCCTTGCTTTATCTGCAGCAACTCTTGCTGTTACTTCGGCTGCATGTACCGATTATCACGATAAAGGAGAAATTATCCCTTACAACAAGAAACCAGAGAATATCATTTCTGGCATTCCAAACT
>CAYOPF010000106.1:5695-8745 GCA_964405755.1 uncultured Chloroherpeton sp. | reverse complement strand
TAATTTATGGGACAAGAGAATATTAGATAAAATTATTGAAAAACAATCAGAAAATTTTCAATCTTTAGCAAAAGCAAGCATTTTGGAAATTATTAATCCTGAAAAATTATTTACAATATTAATTTTGTCAACACAACTAATCAAACAAATCACCTCTTTTTTAAATTGATTGTTATTCCTTTTCTCTTGTTTTTTCTTAATTTTACATAATGAAAGATGCTAAAGAGAAAAATGAATTGTTAGGTGGCAACCAAGCAAAAGGCGATAGCGACGCCGACAAAGTGTTGCGACCTTCCAATTTCGACGAATTTACTGGTCAGAAGAAATTAGTCGATAATCTTAAAATCTTTATCCAAGCTGCCAAAAAACGCGGCGAGCCACTCGACCATACTTTGTTTACGGGCCCTCCAGGTTTGGGTAAAACCACTTTGAGCATTATAATTTCGCGCGAGATGGACACGAAAATCAAAATCACATCGGGTCCGGTATTGGAAAAACCAGGAGATTTGGCAGGCATATTAACCACTTTGGACGAAGGGGACATTTTGTTTATTGACGAAATTCACCGTCTCCATCCCGTTATCGAGGAATTTCTATATTCGGCAATGGAGGATTATCGTCTGGACATATTGATAGAATCTGGTCCGAATGCCCGATCTATACAGTTAACTTTGCCTCGATTTACTCTGATAGGTGCAACAACACGAGCAGGATTGCTTACTGCACCATTGCGTTCTCGATTCGGAATCGTAAACAGGTTGGATTATTATAATGTAGAAGATTTATCGAAAATCGTCCGTCGCTCGGCGGCAATTTTGAATGTGGAAATAGACCACGATGCATCGGCAGAAATTGCTTCGCGCTCGCGGGGAACACCAAGAATAGTCAATCGTTTGCTCCGACGAACGCGAGACTTTGCACAAGTGGAAAGCGACGGGATAATTAATCTGAAAATAGTACGACGTGCTCTTGCTGCACTCGATGTGGACGAACGTGGCTTGGACGAAATGGACAAACGCATTTTATTGACGATAATGGAAAAATTTGATGGTGGCCCAGTGGGATTGAATGCAATTGCATCGTCGCTAAGCGAGGATACAGGAACAATCGAAGAAGTGTATGAGCCCTTTCTTTTGCAACAAGGTTTTATCAATCGCACCCCAAGGGGACGCACTGCAACAAAATCGGCATACAAGCACTTTAATATAAGTATGAAAGGCTCGAATTTACAGGATATGTTCGAAGATGGAAATTAATGATGGAAATAAATAATATATATGAAACAATAGATTTGTCGTTAGTTTCGGGTAAGGAACAATTCGAACAAATAATCAAAACAAGCAATTTCTTTGTGGAAAGAATAATAAGCCCCGGCAATTGTCCAAGCCCAGAATGGATGATACAGGACTGGACCGAGCTTGTTTTTCTGCTGAAAGGAGATGCTACAATCGAATTCGACGGCGATCGAACAATCGAAATGAAAGAAGGCGACTATTGCACCATACCAAAGCAATTAGCCCACCGAGTGATAAAAACAAATGATTTACAAACAATCTGGTTAGCAATTCATTATGAAGAAAGTTAAAACAATTGCCCGCCCTAATATTGCATTAATAAAGTATTGGGGGAAAAGGGACGAAAAATTAAACCTTCCAGCAGTAGGAAGCATATCAATAACATTGGATGGAATTTCGACCAAAACCGAAATATCATTAACAAAAGATGTTGACAAATTTTCTTTGAACGAAAAAATTGATATTGATGAGCATTCCAAAATAACACCTTTTTTGGATTATATAAGGGAATATATTCAGGATAATGTATTTTTCGAAATACATTCTGCAAACAATTTTCCAACTGCCGCAGGCTTGGCGTCGTCGGCATCTGGCTATGCTTCAATAGCAAAGGGAATCAATCATTTGCTGAATCTAAATCTATCGGATAAGGAATTATCCAAATTTGCCCGTCGCGGAAGTGGTTCGGCAGCACGTTCGATTTTTGGCGGGATTGTGGAAATGCACAAGGGCGTCGAACCCGACGGCTCGGATTGCTATGCAGAGCAGTTATATCATACTGAGTATTTTCCATTGGATGTGATTGTCGTAATCACAAATTCGGAGATTAAAAAAACAAGTTCACGCAATGGTATGTTGATTTCCAAAAATACTTCTCCATATTATTCCAATTGGGTGAACACTTCGGAATACGACATAAATGCAATGAAAATGGCATTACGCGAGAAGGATTTCGACAAAATTGCAGATTTATCTATTCGCAGCTGCCTTAAGATGCACTCAGTTATGATGACCTCCAATCCACCACTTATGTATTGGAATTCCACTACATTCGAGATTATAAAACAAATCGAAAATTTGTTTTATGAGCAAAAACAACCAGTATTCTTTACAATCGATGCTGGACCTCAAGTAAAATTGATCACTACACCTGATTATAAGAAACATTTGTTAAAATTTATTAAAAAATTAGACAATATTCAAGATTATTACGTCTTAGAACTCGGAAATGGTGCAGAAATAATTGAGGATTAATTGAATATTTCCACAAAAACACCAGGCAAACTAATAATATTAGGCGAATATGCAGTGCTCGAGGGTGCTCCTTCGTTGGTTGCATCCACCAATAGGTTTGCAAATGCAATCTTTAAAAAGTCGGAAGATGGAGTGTTCAAAATAAAAGCTCCATCAATTAATGTTCCATTACTTAAATTTCTGATGGACGACGACGGTAAAGTAAAATTTATCGATAAATCGTTCGAAAAAGTAATGGAAAAACTGAGCTTGTTTGTTGCAATTTTCGAGCATACAGCCCGTAAATTAACAGAAAAAGGCATAAAAATCCCTCCTTTGGAAATATTCTTGGATACCTATGATTTTTATTATACTCAAAGTCTGTTAAAGTTGGGTTTGGGTTCGAGTGCGGCAGTTACAGTTTCGCTAATAACTGGCTTATTATCGGCCAATTTGGTAGATCCGAACGAAATATCACGCGAAACAATATTAAAACTTGCAATAGATTCCCATAAAAAAGCT
>CAYOPF010000106.1:0-5669 GCA_964405755.1 uncultured Chloroherpeton sp. | reverse complement strand
CGTATATGGCGGCATTTTAAAGTATCAGCTTAAGGGCAATGAGATAAGTTTCAAGCAATTAAAGATGCCCGAAAATCTTTATTATCTCACAGTTTGGTCGGGCAAATCAGCCTCGACTACTGGATATGTAAAAAAATTCTTCGAGTACAAGAACGATAGTCCAAAAGAATTCAAACAATTAGTACATAGAATGACCGAAACATCAAGCGAAGGTATTGATGCATTCGAAAATAATGACTTGGAAAAATTTCTACAAAAATATGATGAATACTACCATTTATTAAAATCTTTAAATCGCAATTTGTCGATTCCTGTGATAACAACTGAACATTCCATAATTCATGATATATGTCACAAAAATGGTGTTGTCTATAAATCATCTGGCGCCGGAGGAGGCGATTTGGGAATTGCTTTTTCTACTTCAAAGGAAAAATTGGACGTAGTATCCAGCGAACTGAAATCATTAAATGTCGATACTTTAGAAATAGAGTTCGGTGCAGATGGCATTAACGAAGAAATTCCATTAAGAGAAGAATATGCGAAATTCTCGTATTCCTAATTTCTACAATTTTTCGATATTCCAGCGATACGATATTCTCCGCGAAAATGGATTTATCGAGCAACAGGATATTAAGGATATAGTAGAAGAGAAATACGAACTCACCGACCAACAAGCCAACAAAATGATAGAAAATGTGATTTCTACATTTTCTTTACCAATGGGATTAGCCTTGAATATGCAAGTGAACGGCAAGGACTATGCCGTACCTATGGTAGTAGAGGAACCCTCGATAGTAGCTGCATTGAGTTCGGCATCCAAAATTGTTCGCGAAGCAGGTGGTTTTCAGGCAGAAAGCACACGACCTATATTAATAGGGCAAGTTTTATTACTAAATTCGGAGCATTCCACAAAGTCGGCACAAGCAATTTTGCAAAATAAAGACGAAATATTAGCATTAGCCAATTATTTACAACCAAATATGTACTCGCGGGGTGGCGGTGCAATCGATTTAGATGTAAGAATACTACCAAATCCCAACGACACCGGCGATATGATAGTTGTGCATATCTATGTGGACACATGCGATGCTATGGGTGCAAACATGGTGAATAGCATTTGCGAGGGAATTGCCCCGTTGCTCGAAAAAATATCAGGGGCTAAATCATTTATGCGGATTTTGTCCAATTTGCATGATAACTCAATAGCAAGAGCTAGATGCATAATATCTCCAAATTTGCTCAACGATGGAAAATACGACGGTAATGAATTAATAGATGGGATTATTATAGCTAACCAATTTGCAATAATGGACCCATACCGTGCTGCTACTCACAACAAAGGTATAATGAACGGAATAGATCCATTGGCAATTGCAACCGGAAATGATTGGCGAGCGATTGAAGCTGGCGTTCATGCCTATGCTTCGAGAACTGGAAGATATATTTCCCTAACAAACTGGCACAGAGATGAATTTGGAAATTTGGTCGGACAAATTGAATTACCATTAAAAGTGGGAATCGTGGGGGCACCTTTGCAATCAAATCCAAAAATTAAATTGGTGCATAAGATTTTAGGAATAAAATCAGCAAACGAATTAATGGAATTGATGGCGGCAGTTGGATTGGCACAGAATTTTTCGGCAATCAAGGCGTTGGTAAGTGAAGGAATTCAACGAGGACACATGAGCTTGCATGCTCGCTCGGTCGCAAAAGCTGCGGGCGTTAGCGAAAAATATTTCGATATAATAGTTGATGAACTAATTAAAAGCGGTGAAATTAAAATTAGAACTGCTCAGGAAATTGAACAAAAAATACAAAATAATAAAATGGTTATAGAAGAGAAAAAGGAAGAAGAAAACCTACATTCTGGTTACGGGAAAGTGATTTTCTTTGGTGAGCATGCGGTTGTGTATGGCTCGAACGCTATTGCAGCACCGATACCTTATGCAATTAAGTCCAAAGTGGAACCCTCCAGCAATGGAACAAGGATAATTATTCCGCGTTGGGGAGTAGAATTCGATTTGTTCCGTAAAACCAAGGATACAAATTCGCTAATCCAATCTGCCGAGTTGATTCTAACAAGTGTTGGATTGGACAGAACGCCATTGCAAATATTAGTTTTCCCGGGGATACCTCGTGCAATGGGTTTGGGTGGATCGGCGGCGCTGGCAGTATCGATGGTAAGGGCATTGTCTCATTTTGCAAGTTTGAATTTATCCGACGAGCAAATAAACGAAATTGCCTACGAATCCGAAAAATTGGTTCACGGTACTCCATCGGGAATCGACAACACAATGGCAACATATGGTAAGTTAATAAGATATAAGAAAGATGCACAACAAAAGACAGAATTAATTGAATTGAAAAAACCTCTTCCAATTATAATTGGACTTAGTGGCACAGAAGGATTAACCCTAAAGATGGTTCGAATGGTTAGGGAAGGTTGGCTAAAAAATCGCAATCATTATGATACTATATTTAATCAGATTAACCAAATTTCCCTGGAGGCAATTCAGGCATTCGAGCAATATGATTTGGAAAAATTAGGTTATTTGATGAATTTGAATCATGGATTTTTGAATGCTTTACAAGTATCTACCCAAGAACTGGAAGAAATGATTGCCATAGCTCGTCGCAACGGAGCACTTGGAGCAAAACTAACTGGCGGTGGCGGTGGTGGTGCAATGGTCGCACTTTGTCCTGTAAATCGAAACGAAATAGTTCAGGCACTTCATAGTTCGGGTTACCACACTATTGTTACCGATATTTCAAATTAATGTGTATATTTGCATTATGGAAAAATCACTAAATACAGACCAAAATAACAGAATCGTGTCGTTCGATGATGAGCCCCTAATTTTGGTGGACGAAAATGATAACGAGATAGGATTTGAAAGTAAAGATAAATGCCACCAAGGTAAAGGCATACTGCATCGTGCATTTTCGATATTTCTTTTCAACGACAAGCACGAGTTGCTGTTCCAGAAAAGGTCCGACGATAAATTACTTTGGGGAGGGTATTGGTCCAACACTGTTTGTAGTCATCCTCGAAAAGGAGAAACTTTGGAAATAGCCACCAAACGCAGGTTGAACGACGAAATGGGTGTGGATGCAGATTTGCAGTTTCTCTTCAAATTCCAATATCAAGCAAAATTTAAGAGCATTGGTTCCGAGCACGAATTGTGCTATGTTTATATCGGAAAGCACAACGGACCTTATCATCCAAATCCAAATGAAATCAAAGATTTAATGTTTATTCCATTCGATAAAATTGAAGAAGAATTGCAGCGAAATGGCAAATTATATACACCCTGGTTTAAAATTGAATACCAACGAATGTTGGAAGATTTCCGAGAGCAAGTATATTCGTTGTAAGTTCTAATATTAATTTCATTTGCTATTTATTCAATTATTCTTAATTTGCATTTTTTAAGATTGCAAGCTTTTGAATATATTATTTCTAACGCCAAGATTGCCTTATCCCTTAATTGGTGGGGACCGAATTAAACCTTACCATATACTTTCGCATCTCGCAAAAAAGCATTCTGTTACACTGGTATCTTTCTATCAGGGCAAGCAAGATTGGCGACTGTACCAAAAGGAATTGGAAAAACTTGGTATTGAGGTTTTTATTATACCTTTAGACCCAATTAAAGCAGGTTTGAGCTGCTTATTTAGGCTTTATCAGCTAAAACCATTAGAGATTTTATATTATTTGCAATCGGAATACCGCAAGTTAGTTCAAGAATTACTTTCTACAAGAAAATATGATATTGGTTTTTCTTTTTTCATGAGAACAGCCGAATATCTAAAAAAAGCAAATATCCCCAAAGTTTTAATTGCAGAAGATTGCCGCGTTCTATATCAACTTCGCTCATTTAAAGAAAGTAAAAGCATACCTCAGAAAGCAATTCGTTTGTATGAGCATTTAACGCTCAAATTGTACGAACCCACAACAATGAAATGCTTCGACCGCGATACATTTGTATCTGCCGAAGATATTGATTATATGAGTTCAGTATTACCTTTGGACAAATATCGGTTAATTACAAATGGAACTGAGGTGGATAAATTCGTTCCTGATGAATTTTCCAAAAGACATACAATTTTGTTTACAGGCAACTTAGGTCTGTGGGCCAACAGGATGATGATGGATAGAATTATCTATTCAATCTTTCCAGCAATCAAAAAGTCAATTCCAGAAGCAACATTAACATTTGTAGGAGCAAGAGCACCAGAATATGTGAAAGAATTGCATCAAAGTGGCTTTTTGACTTTATACGAAAACGTGCCCGACTTTGTACCTTATTTGCAACAGGCAAGATTGTTTCTCCATCCACATCTAGGTGCTACAGGGATACAGAATAAATTGCTCGAAGCAATGAGTGCCGGATGTCCTGTAGTTACAACCCATTCAGGCAATCAGGGAATACACGGTATTCATAACGAGCACTTAATGATTGGAGTTGAGGACGAAGAAATTATCGAGCACTCTATTAATTTGCTCAAGGACACTGAAAAGTCAAAGAATATGTCCGAAAATGCACGTCAATTAATACTGACAAATCATTCCTGGCAAAGAGTATTCAACGACCTTGATATACTTATCGACGAGGTCTTAAATGCCAAATAAAGCTGTCTTTTTCGATAGAGATGGCATTGTTAATCATCGAAAAATCAATGATTACATAAAAACAATTGATGAATTTAAATTTATTCCCCAATTTTTCGAAACTTTTAAAATCGTAAAGGAAAATAGTTGTCTTGCATTGCTCGTAACCAATCAGCAAGGAATAGGTAAGGGGCTTTATTCTATTACAGATTTGGCAATCATCCACAATCACATGCAGGAAAAACTATTGGAACGCACTGGTTTTAAGTTCGATGATATTGCATTTTGTCCTTCATTGCACGAGGTGAATGATTTTCGGCGAAAACCAAATCCGGGTATGCTACTTGAATTTATCGAAAAATACGATTTAGATACAGATAAATGCTGGATGATTGGCGATTCGGAATCCGATATATTAGCAGCCGAAAATGCAGAAATCAAATCCATACTCATTAGAGAAAATTTCAACAGAAGTAACCCTACTTTTAGGTTCGATAACCTGGAAAAATTAAATTTAGTTTTTTCTCAAATCTTATCGATATAATTGAATAATTCAAACTCAATACTAATTAATTTAAAAAGCAAGTTAACCGAAAGCTACAAACAGCTGGCAAACACAGAGTACTTGTTTATTTTTTTGCTGGCGGTTCTGCTAGGATTTGTTACTGGTTTTGCTGAAGTAGGATTAAAGCTTCTAATAAAAGAGTTCTCCTATTTGTTTTTTCCTGGTGAAGGCATGGGAGTTTTGGAGCAGATATCCAATTCACCTTGGTACTTGATTATCATAATTCCAACATTAGGATTGTTGATAAGCAGATTTATAAATAGCTTTTTCAAGGATAGAACTCACACTCACGGTATTGCCAAGATTATTGAAAGTATTTTGGTAAACAGGGGTATAATTAAACCACTAGTTCCTATTGTAAAAGCAATAAATTCAGCTATTACGATTGGTATGGGAGGATCTGTCGGACCCGAGGGGCCGGCGGCATATTTAGGTGCGGGAATGGGCTCTGGGATTGGGCAACTTTTCAGAGTTAACAGTCAGCGGGTAAGG
>CAYOPF010000105.1:0-8993 GCA_964405755.1 uncultured Chloroherpeton sp. | reverse complement strand
ATTGCTTTGCTTGTTTTTTAGTAAATTCTATTTCGTTATAAATTTCGTTTTCAACGGATTTTGTGCGAAAGAACTCATCTGCTTAGCTTTGCTTACAATTTAATCGGTTAGTCATGCCATCAACAAACAAATCGTGCTTACTTGGCAGGTTTACCATTTCACAATCAGTATGGCCAATTACTGCAATAGCACGGCAACCACCAACCGATAAAGCAAAGGCCATCTGGAAATCGTTATGTTTCAGCGATGCACCCCCATTGCGAATCACGAAAGCAAATTTATCGGGGATTCTCAAATTAATACGATAATCCATGCAGGTGCCTATCAGCAACTGGGGCTTTTCGTATTCCTGGAATTTATATCCAAAATTATGGTATTCAATCAAATGTTGCAATGGAGTATTTAAATACTCTGCAGGAATTTTTTCTGGTTTATCGATTAGTATCATATTATTTTTTATTTGTTAAAATCGTTTATTTTTGTATTTTATTTTTGGAAGTAATGGATTTTCCTTCAGAATTTATTGAAGTTACCCGTAAGGCTCAAAAAATCGTAATTCTTACCGGAGCTGGAGTATCTCGCGAAAGTGGTCTTGATACCTTCCGTGATGCGGGTGGATATTGGTCCCGTTATAATCCTTATGAACTTGCATCACCACAAGGGTTTAGCTCCAATCCACTGCTTGTGTGGCAATGGTATCAAGCACGAAAAAATAGAGCGGCAGAAGTAGCACCTAATCCTGGTCATTATTCTTTAGCCGAGATAGAAAGCCATTTTCCGGAATATTATTTATTTACTCAAAATGTGGATAGATTGCACAAGCGTGCAGGTAGCAAAAGAGTATTTGAATTGCACGGAACAATATTCGAATCGCACTGTTTTAATTGTGGTTTGTCCTATGAGGAGGATTTCATAATTGGCGATTCGATTGAGACAATCCCACGATGCCCAAAATGTAATGATTTAATTCGTCCGTCTGTTGTTTGGTTTGGGGAGAGTTTGCCTTACGACATACTAGCTATGGCCTACGAAAAATCCCAATCATGTGATTTGTTTTTTACAATAGGAACATCATCGGAAGTTTATCCCGCTGCCGATTTGCCCCATCAAGCAAAAAATAACGGAGCTTATGTTGTGGAAGTAAATCCAAACGAAACGTCGTTCACAAGATATTCAAATTTATCATTTAGAGAAAATTCAGGGGAAATTTTGCCACAAATTTTAAAAATTATCAAGGAGATAAAAAGTTAATGATAAAAGGCATTGGAATAGATATAGTAGAAGTAGAAAGAATTCGCGAAGCAATTGAAAAATATAAAGATAGGTTTCGCGACAAAATTTTTACCGAAGAGGAAATTAATTACTCAATGGAATTCAAAGGTAAGGAACATGTGCATTTGGCAGCTCGTTTTTCAGTTAAAGAAGCATTTAGCAAAGCAATCGGGACTGGCATAACGCAAGGTTTTCGTTTTCGCGAAATATCGGTTCGAAATTTGCCGAGTGGCGAACCCATACTTATTCTATCGGGCAATATGCGCGAAAAGTATGGGCAATATCAATTCCACATTTCCATATCCCATACAGATACAAATGCTGTTGCAGTAGTTGTGATGGAAGAATAATTCTATTCACCAATTATCTTGATTAAAGCTCTTTTTCGTCGCTTACCGTCGAATTCTCCATAAAATATCTGCTCCCATGGTCCTAAATCCAATTTCCCTTTGGTTATTGCAACACATACTTCCCGACCCATTATTTGGCGTTTTAAATGGGCGTCTGCATTATCTTCGTAACCATTATGCCGATATTGATTATGCGGCTTTTCGGGAGCAAGTTTTTCCAACCAGACCTCGAAGTCGTGGTGCAGGCCCGATTCATCGTCGTTAATAAAAACGCTTGCCGTAATATGCATCGCATTAACAAGTACTAATCCTTCCTGAACACCGCTTTCGTCGATTGCTTTTTCCACATCTCTTGTTATGTTGATATAATCGCGGCGATTAGGGGTGTTGAACCACAATTCTTTACGATAGGATTTCATCTTTATTCTTCTAATTAATTATTTTAATTCTACAAAAATAACAATAGATAATGATATCTAAATTTTATAAATTAGATTTTAAGTAACTTCCAATACCAATATTATAGTCCAAAATCGTCGTTATTACATAATTATATAATTGAGAATACATCCAAAGAATGAATCATAAACCTAACATAAAGAATTTGAACGAAAAGGAGTTTTTCGAACTGATACAATCGCAAAAGCAACCTGGATACAGAGCAGAACAAATCAGAATTGCCTTGTTCAAACAAAAAATCTCGGACTTTGAGCAAATATCGAATCTCCCAAAAACTTTTCGCGAGTATTTAAGCGAGAAAAATGAAATCAACTCCCTTAAATTAAATAAGTATCGACAATCGAGCGATGGTTCTATTAAATTTTTATTCGATTTGGCAGATGGGAATTCTATCGAATCGGTTTATATGCCATGGTACGATAACGACGACGAAGCAATTGTTCGCGAAACTTTGTGTATTTCAACTATGGCGGGTTGTTCGGTTAACTGTGCATTCTGTGCAACTGGCAAGTTGGGGTTTAAGAGAAATTTGGATGTTGCCGAAATTATCGACCAAATAATCGAAGTTGAGCGGATTTTAAATACTAAACTTTCCAATATTGTTGTGATGGGAATGGGCGAACCGTTTCTGAATTACAACAACTCTATAAGATCGTTGGAAATTCTTACAGATCCGAACTACGAAATGTTTTCGAGAAAAAGAATAACACTCTCCACATCTGGAATAGCACCACGAATCCGCCAATTTGCCAAAAGTCCGCGTCCAGTTAAACTTGCAATTTCGCTACATGCAACCGACAACAAAACCAGAGATATGATAATGCCCATAAATAAATCATTTAATTTGGAAATATTGATGGATTCGATAGAGTATTATTATCGTACTACAAAAATTCCAATTATGTACGAGTATATACTCTTTGATGGGATGAATGATACTGACGACGACGTGAAAAGATTGACGAAAATTGCCCGAAGGGTGCCTTCACGAATTAACATAATACCATTCAACGATATAAGTTTCACCAATCCACAAGGTTTTCCGGCTACTTTGAAACCAGCTAACCGTCAAAAAATGGAATGGTTTGCCGGTGAAATTCGCTCCCAAGGGGTTCCGGTAATTGTTCGCGATACATTCGGTGGCGACATCGAAGGGGCTTGTGGTCAATTGGCATTGTCGGATAAATTAAAAATATTGAATAAAATTGTGTAATTTTATAAATTAAGTTATTGCAAAAATTGGCAAACCCTTTTTCCATATTTTCTAAAAAAGTAGTAGATAGAGCCCTTGAAGGAGTTAATCCCGAAGAGGATTTTCAAGCATTAATCAATCAACTGAAAATAAACAAAATACAATTCGATCCTAAGAAATTTCGTTTAGCGTTCGATATCATTCTCGAAGTTAACCACAACACGCTGCATATCAATGGATTGCCCCGCTACACGCATCCGCTTTCTGTTGCAATGATTGTGATAAGAGAAATTCCATTGGACGAAGAGTCGATACTTTCGGCTCTTATGCACGACATTTGGAAAGTATCCGATAAATACGATTATAACTATATTAAGAAAGAATTTGGCGAAAACATTGCTAAGGTTGTAGATAGTCTGCATAAAATTAGGGATATTGATTCAGTTACTTTAAGTAATCCAGAAAAAATCGAAAACTATCGTAAATTTCTTATTGCAATAGCAACTGATTATCGCGTAATTCTTATTAAACTTGCCGATGTGCTCGATAATATGCGCAATGTTCAATATTTTAGTGAAGCAGAGCAAATACGCAGGGCTATGGAAACTTTCGAGATTTATAATCCTTTTGCAAACAGAATGGGATTAAGAAATCTAAAATGGGAATTGGACGATTTAGCATTCAAAATTACTTATCCTAAAGAATTTGAAGAGATATCCAATTACTTAGCTTCGAGCAAACAGCAACGAGAAGAATATATTATAAAATTTATCGAACCACTTCACGATTTATTATCCAAAAATGAATTCCTAAAGAAAAACAAAGTAACTTTCGAAATTAATGGCAGAGCCAAACATATATATTCTATATATAACAAGACTTTGTTGAGAGGGAAGCCTGTCGAAGAACTATATGATTTATTTGCAATCAGAGTGATACTCGGAGTGAGTGATCCATATATGTGTCACTATATATATGGCTTGCTGGCGTCGATTTATCCACCTGTTCCCGAAACTTTTAAGGATTATATAGGAACGCCCAAAAAGAACGGTTACCAATCGATCCACACTGCTGTTTTTGGGTTAGAGAATAAAATTGTCGAAATTCAGATCCGCACCGAATCCATGCACTTATATTCCGAGCAAGGTATAGCCGCCCATTTTAACTATAAATCTCAATTGCCTAAGAACAGTATTTTAGAAAATCAGGAAATACAGCGTTGGTTAGATGTGGTTCGCGAAATATTCGAGAATGAACAAAACGTCGATCCATCCGAAATCCTTGAAGAAGTGAAAACAAATCTGTTTGCCGACGAAATTTATGTTTATTCTCCTATTAACGAATTTATTACATTGCCTGTAAATTCCACAACATTGGATTATGCCTATAAAATCCATACAGAGATTGGCGATCATTATGTAGGTGCTAAAGTAAATGGGAAAATTATTCCAATCGAATATGTGCTTCGCAATGGCGATAAAGTCGAAATAATTGTTTCGAACAACGCCAAACCTAGTGAAGACTGGCTCAATTATGTCGTTACAAGTAAAGCCAAAAATCACTTAATGCAGTATTTTAAGGATTTGAAAAAAGAAAAGCAGAGAATAGGTAAATTAAGATGGGAAAAAGAATCACGCAACAAAAAATTAAATTTGGATGAAAGTCAGATAGTAAAATATCTCGAAGAATACAATATTACCAGGATTACTGATTTCTACGAATTGCTTGGCGACGAAACCATTGATGTGGACAAAATTCTGATATATCTAAAAGGCAAAGTTATGCCTATGCAGGATATTAATAATATGTCCGACAACATTGCAAAAGAATACTTTAACCGATATACGAAAAGCCAAGTTCTGGACGGTTTGGATTTTCGGTTCCATAACGTTTTTCCAAACGGCACTGCCTATCAGATTGTGTTCGAAGCGCATCAGTCGTTTATGCTGAACGAGCAAATCCAGTCGATATTCGCGACGACCAACGACGTTATTATAACCAATGCAAAATACGATATGGACAAAGGCAGAATTGAAGGACTTATAAACTTCGAAACCGAGAACCACCATTCTGCCCACAGAATTTTGGAGCAAATTTCAGATCTAAAAGAAGTTTTTAGAACAAAAATAAATGTAAAATCACTTTCAAATAACGAGGAGTAAAAAAATGCCGGATTTATCAACCCAATACATGGGATTAAAACTTAAAAGTCCAATTATCGCAGCCAGCAGCGGATTGACAAATTCCGTTAAGGATATTCAAGAATTCGAACATATGGGCATCGGAGCAGTTGTCGTTAAATCAATCTTCGAAGAGGAAATTACCTGGGAAATGTGCAAAGCACTTGCTCAAACCCAAAGACCTTCTACTGTATATCCCGAAATATTCGACTATTTCGATATCAAAGACACAGAAGATGCAGTTTCGAAGTACATCAAGTTAATCAAAGATGCTAAACAAGCAACCTCAATACCCATCATCGGCAGTATCAACTGTGTTTCGAGCCACGAATGGCCATTGTTTATCGATAGAATTCAAGAAGCTGGTGCAGATGCCTTGGAGCTCAATATGTTTATTCTTCCTTCGGATCTGACCAGAAATGCTGATGAGTTCGAAAAAGTTTATTTCGACTCTATTGAAGCTGCCAAGAAAGCCGCAAAAATCCCAATCTCACTTAAAATAAGTTATTATTTTTCCAGTTTAGGTCAATTTATCAAACGCCTGTCCGATACCGGTATTGACGGTTTGGTTTTGTTCAACCGATTCTATAGTCCCGATGTAGATATAAATAAAATGGAAGTAATCCCTTCTAATATCTATTCCAACAACTCGGAAATCACAATGCCAATTCGTTGGATAGGTTTAACCTCGCCAATCGTAAAATGCGACTTGGCAGCTTCGACCGGTGTACAATCGGGAGATGACGTTGTGAAACTACTTTTGGTTGGTGCAAAAGCAGTTCAAGTAGCATCGCTATTCTATCGTCAAGGGATTAAAGTTTTACCAAAAATGACCATTGACATACTAAAATGGATGGAAGCAAATAAGTTTAACACAATCGACGAATTCCGAGGTAAGTTGAGTTTCAATCAGGCAACCAATCCTGCAGCATTCGAAAGAACACAATTTATGAAACACTTTGCAGGAATAATTTAGTAATTTTAGAATCAATTTTTGAATAGAATGGCTGTCCCAAAAGGTATAGCCTTTTTTTTATGCAATTATTGATTATGTTTAAAATTATTTGGACTCTTATTCCCGCCTCCTTTCTCCTTTTCGGGAGCGAGCCCCGATGGGTCCGAGTAGGAAATAGGATTATTCCTCAGTTTTTCTTGATAATAGATAAACAGTATCAGGTGAAATATCTAATTCATCAAACCAATTGAGCACACCATCTATTATCTTGAAATTTTTCAACTTGTCGAAATTATTCAATTCTGCAAATCTCCCTTTATTTAAAAAGGGTTTGATGTCAAAATTCTTAAGTTCACCATTTACAAAAAGACAATCAAATGTAAAGTCTTTATTTAGTTTTGCATTTTTAATTCTTGGTTCCATTGTATATAATTAATTATTTAAGAGGTTCAATTTTAAATGGAGTTTCTCCATTTATTGCCAAATCCCAATTTGCCATAAGCTCTTCTTCGTGTATAGTTATCCAAGCTTTTACCAAATTCAATTTCTTTGTTGGTAAATCGCCTGTTATAATATTCCCTTCAGGAATACTAATTACAGAAAATTCTCCTTGATATTTGATATGAATGTGTGGCTCATGATGTTTCTGATTATCAAACATATAAAGATATACAATAATACCGTAAAACATTGAAATAGTTGGCATATAATAACCTTGTTTTTACTATTTACAAAATTACAAAATAATTTGGATAACTATTCCCGCCCCCTTTGTCCTTCTCGGGAGCAAGCCCCGATGGGTAATTTAGCATTACTTTTTGAAGTTTCATTAAATACTCATCATTCTATTTCTTTCTAAATTTATCCATCATTTTATAAGGAATATTCTTTGAAGTTGTATCTTCTCCATTACATGTAAGTTGGAATCCACGATAGTAATCCAGGGCTATTTGTCTATTTGGGAGTGTTTTGTATTGCTTTCCGTCAAAGAATGTCAAAGAACGGTTAAACTCGTCATTAAAATCTACAAAATCATACATATAATACATATCTTTATAGTTAAAACGAAAATAATTCTTCCATACTGTATCGTAAATACCAAAGTCAATACCTAAATTAAATAAATACTTATATAAGTTCAAAAAATCAATTATCTGCTCATCTTTAAATTCCTGAAACTGCTTGCTTCTACGGAGATCAGAAAAAGTAAAATCACCAACAAATGAATCATTAAGTTTAAATTTTCGATTTTCATACTCAATTAATCTATCTATTACCAGTGAATATGCACCATTTGTATCAATTGGAAATGGGTACTTTTTGATTATTTCCATAAATCTGTAAATTGAATCAATAACCTCGTTCACATCCTTACCTGGGAAGACTATATAATTTCTTTCTGTAGGATTAGGTTTAGGCGACCTAAAGGGTAAGAACAAGATTATTCCGATGCCTAATAGTGCATATAAGATTAAAAAATACCCTACAACAATTGAAATTAGTGTTGTGATAAAACGATATAGGTATTTTAATAAATAATTTTTCGGTTCATATTTTCTTAAAAAGTTTTTATATTTGATAATAATATTTTTCATTTTAACCTCCTCCGATAATAACCTCTTTCATATTATTTTCCCCAAGTTTTTGGATGTAATAAACTACGTCAAAATTGACTACCTTCATATTTGTGATATTCAATAGAATGACCAAAATATTCCCTAATCTTATTTGCTTGAGTATATGCATAATGTTCTCGTATTTCAAAAGGTGTCTTTATATATTCGTCATAACCACCTAATTTATAAAATTGTTTTGCATGTCCAAATTTATGTAATATTTCGTTGTTTGATTAATACAATTCCCATCATTTTTATTTTAAATAATTATTTAATTTAGAATTAAATCAACACAATAAAGTATATACTTATTGTTCATTTTTGAAAATGTAAACACTAAACTATGATAACTTAGATTACATTTATTTTTAACCGCTATTACTTTAGCATTTTCAAGATAGACTTTTGGTTTATATGCCGCCCTGGTGAAACCTCTACTGATAATTGAACTTTTACAATTATTATATTGTAAATAGTCAATAAGGTCGTTATATTTAACATTTATCAAAGTAATGTTATAATTATAAAACTCGCTATTTATAATAATAATGTTAACGCTGTCAGGAGTTGATATTATTTTATTTACGAAATCAATTTCCTGAGAAAATTCAAAATCTAATTTCCGACTTTGACTATTGAAAGAACATGAAACTAAAGCAAAAAATAAAATGTTGAAGAATATTAATTTGTATATTTTCATTTTTAATATCCTCTTTTAATATATTTTCCCCAAGTATTTGGGAACCAAAAAGCATTCCAACCAGCCCAATTTGGTTTATGTGGATTAAATTGAGGCAAATCGCCATAATATGCTCTAATTATGTTTGTCATGGAAATTGCAAAATCCTCCCTAATTGCAGTATTATATTGAAAAAGAAAAGAATAAGGGTCACAACGTGCCTGTTTAGCATGTCCAAATTCATGAGCTATAATATTAATTTTTTGTTTTTGATTAATTTGCAGAAACTT
>CAYOPF010000104.1:0-9057 GCA_964405755.1 uncultured Chloroherpeton sp. | reverse complement strand
TCAGTGAGTTTATATGGAAAGCTTCTTTTAGGGACGGTTTATGATCAGTATAATACAAATATTGATTCGATTACGTGTGATGTTGTTGATATTAATAAAGTAATATCCTTAGACAAATGGTTTACACAAAATTCTATGGAAGGATATTCCAATATTAAATATAATTTGTTTTATTCGCCTTTCAAATATCATTGGATAACTTTGGGGATTGAAGGTAGATACAAGTATTATAAACTAAATGAAAAGAGGTATTCTTTTGGGTGGGATGATTATACAAACTGGGATTTGGATAAAACAGGCAACACTTTGCAAACCTTAAGTTTTATAAATTGGAACTGGAAGATAAGCCCAACTATAATATCAAATATAGGATTTCATAGCCAATATTTAAAGATTAGCAATAAAGTTACTCTAGAGCCTCGGTTTGCTTTATCCTGGAATTTCACTGATTGCCAGTTTTTAAATTTTGCATTTGGCATTCATCGGCAATCGCTTCCGTTACTTCTTTATTATTCTTCAAATGAGAATAATTCACTAGATTTTATGGATTCAAAACATATAGTTTTGGGTTATTCTAACCAACTAACAGACAACATGATTATTAAAGCAGAAGCATACTATAAAGATATAAGTAATGTGCCTGTTAGCAAAGGAGTGTCAGATTATTGGTCATTTCTAAATATTGGAACAAATTTCGGTTCTATTGGTGGCACAGAAAACCTTATAAGTGAAGGTTCTGGTAGGAGTTATGGTGTGGAAATTTCACTTATTAAACATTTTTCTGAAGGTTATTATATAACAGCAACCGCTTCTTATGTTCGTCAGCAATACAAAGGTTCAGACGGAATCCTAAGATTTGGAGGTTTTGACAATATTTATATTATCAATCTACTTGCTGGATTTGAATGGGAAGTTACAGATATTTTCTCTATGGAATTTTCTGGGAAATATACATTAGCAGGTGGTGCTCCTTATACTCCAATTGACACAATAAGATCCAGAGAAAACAGCCAAACATATTACCTAACAAATCAACCTTTTTCTATTAGAAAACCAGATTACAGGAGATTTGATATTAAGATTGATTTCAGAACAAATTTTCAAAAAATTAGCATCATAGGATATGTTTCTGTAGAAAATTTATTTAATACAAATAATGTACTTGAATACCAATGGAGCAATTCAAAGAAGAAAATTGAATCTGTATATCAATTAGGTTTATTCCCTTTGGGTGGTGTTAGATTTGAATTTTAACTAATATATTTGATGTAAAAGTGGAAGATTAAATTTTAAAAAAATGTTTATAGGCAAATAAGGGAATAAGGTTTTTTGTTATATTTTTATTTTTTCTACTAAGGTTGGTTTAATAAAATAAGGTTTTTGGAATAAACCGTAGGGGCTTATAGCAATGAGCTACTACTAACTATACTTTTTCTTTTCTTTCCAGAGGAATTTTAAGCGCGAAAGGAATTCTTTTTCTTTTGCTAAATTGGTGGGGAAATAAAACTGCTTGGGTTCAAGATTGGATGGGAAATAATTTTCTTCGACAAAATGATATTCAAAATCGTGGGGATATTTATATTCTTTGGCGTAACCTTCTTGCTTCATCAGTTTAGTCGGTGCATTTCTTAAGTGCAACGGGGGTAGTAAATTGGGATTGTTTTCCAGTTCCTTTCTGGCAAGTTCCAAAGCAATATACGAAGCATTGGATTTGGGACAAGATGCAAGAAAAGTAACGCAATGAGCAAGAGGGATTGCTGCCTCGGGCAAACCTATCATTTGAACAGCCTGAAAAGTACTCACAGCAAGAGTGAGAGCCATAGGCTCGGCATTACTAATATCTTCGCTGGCAAACACAACCATTCTCCTGGCAATAAAAACCGGATCCTCGCCCGATTCCAGCATTTTAACTAACCAAAGCATTGCAGCATCGGGATCGCTGCCTCGCAATGATTTAATAAACGCCGAAATAGTATCGTAGTGATATTCACCTTTTTTGTCGTATTTCAGCACTTTTCGTTGAATTGCTTTTTTAACAAGGTTCGAGTCTATAAGTAAATGATTGTTGATTTTTTTACCAATTTGGAAGCAACTTTCGATTATATTCAAAGCAGAACGGGCATCGCCCGAAGATAACTCGTAAATAGGTGTTTCTTCTTTTATTTCAACACTGTGCTTGCTTAGAATTTCATCATTATTAATAGCATTTTGGATTACTTGATTAATTTGCTCCTCGTTCAGGGGCTCCAAATGATAAACTTGCGAACGACTAAGGAGAGCGGGATTTACTTCGAAAGAAGGATTTTCAGTTGTTGCCCCAATCAAGGTAGTTAATCCGGTTTCGACTGAATGAAGCAATGCATCTTGTTGCGATTTATTAAACCTATGGATTTCGTCGATAAATAATATAGTGGACTTCCCGTTCTTTCTGTTATATTCGGCACGAGCAATGATTTCGCGAATTTCTTTCACTCCGGATTCCACAGCAGAAATTCGAATAAAATCAGAATTGACTTCATTAGCAATGCAATAAGCCAAAGTTGTTTTGCCGCATCCGGGAGGACCCCATAATATCATCGACGGGACTGTTCCTTCTTTAATCATTTGGCGCAGTGGCGATTCGTGGCCAATGATGTGTTCTTGCCCAGCGATTTCGTCCAATCTTTGTGGACGCATCCTTTGGGCAAGAGGCACATAGGTCTTTGCAGATTGTTTATTATTTTCGAATAAATCCAACAAAATAATTATGCGGTTTTGGTGTTTCGATAAATTATTTCGGGCTCGGTACCTTTTTCCACACATTCCTTATGAAATATAATCTTTGATATATTGGGACTGTCTGGGATTCTATACATTAAATTGAGCATCATACCTTCCATAATACCTCTTAAAGCGCGAGCTCCTGTTTTAAGTTTGATTGCTTTCTGGGCAATTTCTCTCAATGTTTCATCGGTGATTTCGAGTTGGACATTATCCAGTTTTAACAGTTCCCTATATTGCTTAATCAATGCATTCTTGGGCTCGGTGAGGATATTCATTAAAACATCTTCATCCAGGTCGTGCAATGCAGTAATTACAGGAAGTCTGCCGACGAGTTCGGGAATAAAACCATATTTAACCAAATCATCGGGTTCGGTATATTGAAGGTATTTAAAGTTCTCATCCTTTTTCGATACAGGTGGTGCAGTAAATCCAATTGAACTTTGTCGCATTCTGCTTGCAACAATTTTATCCAAACCTTGGAAAGCACCTCCTACTATAAAGAGTATATTCTTGGTATTTATGTATAATAAGTTTTGTTCGGGATGTTTTCTTCCACCTTTTGGCGGAATACCCGAGCGAGTGCCTTCCAGAATTTTTAGGAGAGCTTGCTGAACTCCCTCGCCCGAGACATCTCTTGTAATACTGGTTGATTCGCTTTTACGGGCAATTTTGTCGATTTCATCGATGAAAATAATTCCTCGCTCGGCTGCTTTTACGTCGTAATCTGCATTTTGGATTAAATTAAGAAGTACCGATTCGACATCGTCGCCCACGTAACCAGCTTCAGTTATCGTTGTTGCATCTGCGATTGCAAATGGAACATCGAGGATTCTTGCCAATGTTTTGGCTAACAAAGTTTTTCCGGTTCCAGTAGGACCTATCAAGAGTATGTTGCTCTTTTCTAACTCTACTTCGTTGTTAACTCCTGCATAAATCCTTTTATAGTGGTTATTGACTGCTACGGAAAGAGTGATTTTTGCGTGTTCCTGTCCGATTACGTATTCATCCAGTTTTGCTTTTATCTCGGAGGGTCTTAGCAAGGACTTTTGGTTGTAATGCTTAATGTCTATAGATTTGTTTGATTTGTCGTTATTATGCAGAAAATCAAATCCAAGATCGATGCAAACATTACAAATCATTGTGCCATTTACCCCCTGGAGAAACCTTTCGGCTTCGTGCTCTTTCCGACCACAAAACGAGCATGTTACTCCATGAGTAGTATTTGATTTTTTCGCCATTTATTTATTTATTTCGTTTACGTTGGATAAAATTTTATCAATAATTCCATATTCCAAAGCTTCCTGCGAGGTCATATAATAATCTCGGTCGGCATCCTTACGAATCTGATCAATTGATTTTTTTGTATGATTGGCAATGATATCGTATAATTTTTCGCGTGTGCGAATTATCTCCTTGGCATAAATCTCGATGTCCACACTTTGACCTTGAGTTCCACCAGATGGCTGATGCATCATAATTCGCGAATTCGGCAAGGAATACCTTTTGCCATCGGCACCTGCAGAAAGCAACAATTGGCCCATAGATGCTGCCATTCCAATGCAAATAGTTGATACATCGGGTTTAACAAACTGCATAGTATCGTAAATTGCCAAACCTGCCGAAACACTTCCGCCTGGAGAATTGATATATAGATGGATATCCTTATCTGGATCTTCGCTTGCTAAGAAAAGTAATTGTGCGATAACTAAATTAGCAACATAATCATCGATTGCACTTCCCAAAAAAATTATTCTTTCTTTGAGTAATCGGGAATAAATATCGTAAGAACGCTCGCCACGGCTTGTTTGCTCTACTACTATTGGGATTAATTGATTTTGCATTTTATTCCTTTTTTTAATAATTGCTTATTATAGACGTTTATTATTTATGTTAATTTGAAGTTTATTATAATATGGAAAACATAAAATACGAAATTAATGAGAAATTATCAAAATTAGATGTTTCGGGTGCTTTGGAATTACTTCATAACTGGCTACAAACCAGACCAAATGATACAGAATTGTTGCATATTCGTGCCGATATTTACTTCAAAACCAATGACTTTCCTTCGGCAATTGACGACCTTACCACCATATTGGAAATATCTCCCGAGGACACTATTGCCCAACAAAAAATTGCTTTAATCAAGGACGTTATGTTTATGATTAAAACTGATATATTTGAGTCAACCAATTTATACGAACCTCCAAATTCAATGTTCTCAGATGGAAATATTACATTTAGATAAAAATATGAATAATTTTAACACAAAAGAGTTTTTACTTGCTCTGCGGCAAACCCTCACAAAGACGGGCAGCGAAAAGGACAGGTTAGCAGGACAAAGATTTTTTAAGCATTCAGTTTTGCTCTATGGAATCAAATCAAAAGTGGTTACAGAAATCGCAAATCAATTTTACAAATCAGAATTAAGCGAACTTCCAAAAGCCAATGTTTTTCTTCTTTGCGAAGAATTATTTTCTTCGCAATGGCTTGAGGAGTCCTTTTTAGCATGTAACTGGTCGTTGCGGTACAAAAAAAATTATCAAATCGAAGATTTTGATTTGTTCGAGCAATGGATTAATCTTTATGTAAAGAATTGGGCAACTTGCGACACTTTTTGCAACCACAATGTTATGGAATTGGTAATAAAATTTCCTAACTTGATTAACAGATTAAAAGAGTGGGCAAAATCACCCAATCTGTGGATGAGGCGCGCAGCAGCGGTTACATTAATAATTCCTGCACGCCGAGGAAAATTCCTTGATGATATTTTCGAAATTGCAACTACGATGCTTCTGGACAAGGAAGATATGGTACAAAAAGGTTACGGTTGGATGCTAAAAGCAGCATCCGATGCCCATTTGGAAGAAGTTTTCCAATTCGTTATGCAGAATAAAGCTGTAATGCCTCGCACTGCTCTACGTTATGCAATTGAAAAAATGCCCGAAAATTTCAGAAAAACGGCAATGGCTAAATAAATTTGTTTGCTTCAATTTTGTTTACAGGATGGACTATTCGCCAAGCCGAATAGTAGAATGAACTTCTATATCGGTATCGGCAGGCAATTCTGTGTAGCTAATCACAGAAACCATTGGGTATTGGGCATGAATCATCCTAAAGAAATATGGACGAACTTGAGCACTGCATATAACTACTGGCATATGTCCAAGAATTGTTACTTCATCGATTGCATCCGACAGACTTAGATTTATATTCTGAATAACAGCAGGAGGCAAACCTAATGAACTGGAAATTGCCAATTGAGAGTTTGTTTGTAGCTGTTGTGTCATCATATCTTCGATATTTGGTTCTAGTGCAATTACGTGAACAACACCTTTGTCGTCCTGGAATAATTTCTTTACAGTTTCACTTAAATTGTGCCGAACATATTCTGTAAGAACATCGACATTTTTTGTTACCTTATAGTAGTCCAATAAACTTTCCAAAATTCGTGGTAAATCCCTAATAGGAATACCTTCTATCAATAAGTTTTGAATAACTTTTTGGATAATCGACAAGTTTAAACCATCAGACTGCATTTCGTCCAAAAGCACCTTGTGGGTGGCCTCTAAATTGTCAACTAATTTCTTTACTTCCTGACGGGTTAGCAACTTGTCGGCATTGCGTTTTAGCAATTCGGTTAAGTGTGTGCTCAATACTGTTGCAGCTTCGACAACGGTAAAACCGCGCAATTCAGCGGCTTCTCTTTCATTATAGGATATCCAGGTTGCAGGTAACCCAAAAACCGGCTCTGTTACATTGATGCCATCTAAATTCCCTTCAGCCGAACCAGGATTCATAGCTAACATAAGATTTGGATAAAGCAAATTTCTTGCAATTTCGTTTCCACGTATCTTTATTACATATTCTTCAGGCTCTAATTGCAAATTGTCGCGGACTCGAACAGGCGGAAGTATTATTCCCAAATCCTGTGCTAATTGCTTTCGGATATTGGTAATACGCTTAAATACATCTCCACCTTGATTTTCGTCCACCAAAGAAATCAAATTATAACCCAATTCTAGTTCAATTGGGTCGATTTTCAAGGACTCTTCGACTGGAGTTTCCTGTGGTTTTACGGCTGCTTCCAATTGTTTGTTTTGTTCCTCTTCCTTGTTAAGTTGATTTTCTTTTTGTATTTGCTTATATCTTAAGTATCCTAGCCAACCAGTAACTAAGCTGAGTATGAAGAAAGGAAAGAATGGGAATCCCGGCATTATTGCGATTAGAAGTAAAACTCCCGATACGATAAATAATGGTTTAGGTTTATAACCATATTGCTTGCCCAATTCCATATCCAATTGATTGGATGATGCAGAGCGAGTTACAACCAAACCTGCAGCTACCGAAATCAGTAAAGAAGGTATTTGCGAAACAAGTCCATCGCCAATGGTAAGAATCGTAAATTTGCCTGCAGCTTCGCCAAATTCCATATTCATTTGCAAAATACCTATCGCAAATCCACCTAAAATGTTAATTGCTGAAATAATCAGTCCGGCAATTGCATCACCTCGGATAAATTTGGCAGCACCATCCATAGAACCAAAGAAATCAGCTTCGCGTGTTAATGATTCTCTTCTTTTGCGGGCAGTTTCTTCGTCGATATAACCAGCGTTCAAATCAGCATCGATACTCATTTGTTTGCCTGGTAAAGCATCCAAGGTGAAACGCGCTGTAACTTCGGCAATACGGGTTGAACCTTTGATAATTACTATAAAATTGATAATAACTAGTATAAGAAATATTATAAAACCAACAATATAATTACCTTGTATAACAAATGAGCCGAACGATTCAATGATATTACCTGCATAACCTTGACCCAATATAAGTCGGGTCGATGCGACGTTCAAACCCAATCGGAACAAAGTTGTAATTAAAAGTATAGTAGGAAAGCTCGAAAAGTCCAAAGGAGAGAGTAAATATAATGCTATCAGCAGAGTTAATACCGAAATAGTAATATTCAAGGCTAATAAAATATCCAACAAAAATGGTGGCAAAGGAACGAGCAACAAAGCCATTACAATTAGAACACCACCAGCTAGAATCATATCAGGATTTTTGGTAAATAACCCAAGTATCCTTTGTTGAAAAGGTTGGTTTCCTTGTAATATTTGTCCTTCGTTTGCCATTTATTTATTGTTTTACAATTATTGTACCATCAATAAGAATCTAATTTAAATTTTCTTCCTTTAAAGAATAAACATACGCAAGTACTTGTGCCACTGCTTTATAGAGCGATTCTGGAATTTCATCTTCTACTTCTACATTATAATAAATTTCCCGAGCAAGTGGTGGATTTTCGACAATTGGTATGTTATTCTCCATAGCAATATCGCGAATTTTCATTGCTAGAAAATCAAGACCTTTGGCAACTACTTTGGGAGCCGACATCGATTTTTGTTTATACTCAATTGCAATTGCAAAGTGGGTTGGATTGGTAACAATAACATCCGCACGTGGTACGTTTTTAATCATCAACTTACGTAACTGGCTACGCATAATCGATCGAATTCGCGATTTGATAAGCGGATCGCCCTCCATTTGCTTGCTTTCGTCCTTCACTTCCTGCTTGGTCATTTTCATATCTTCGCTGAATTTCCATTTTTGATAATAAAAATCTGCGAAAGCTATAAAAATATACACTAATCCCATTTTCCAAATCAATTCGAATGATGTAGCAAATAAAAAAGTAGCTGTATCGGCAAATGGTCGCTCTATTAATGCAATAATCTCAATTTCTTTGTTGACAAGCACCGAATAAGCAACAGTTCCCAGAATGATAATTTTTGCAATTCCTTTGGCCAATTCAAATATTGAGTTGGAGGAAAAGAATATCTTTTTTAATCCGCTGAATGGATTGAAAATTTCCTTAAATCTTAATCCTTCGGTAAATTTTTTTGTAGCAATTTTGAATCCTACCTGGAATATCTCACTTGCAAGAGATATAGCAAAAATAGTTAGTGCGATTGGCCCAAAAATCGATGCAATGAACATCAGCAACTTTTTAATTAAATCAACTGTTGCTAATTCTGTCAATTCAACATTGCCTAAATTCATCAATGATGTTTTGGTCAATCCTACGATACTTACAGAAATGGAAGACCCAAAGAAAAATATACTCATCCCACCCAACAGTATTATTGCCGAAGTTGTTACGTCCATACTTTTGGATACCTGACCTTTTTCGCGTGCTTCGCTCAATCGCTTGGTGGTCGCCTGTTCGGTTTTCTCCATTCCATCTGGGGTCTCTGCCATCACACTCTCCCGGGATTAAGGGTCATAAGTAGTTTT
>CAYOPF010000103.1:0-9103 GCA_964405755.1 uncultured Chloroherpeton sp. | reverse complement strand
TAATAAAAGGAGGTGTTGTTTCATAACATATTCCTGAAAAAAATAAATAAAAATTATTTTGGTTTTGCTGGGAAAACTCTTTTCTCTGGTCGGTCGTATCTAATCTTAAAGCGTGGTAGGTAATACTCTTGAAGGTTGTTTGGCCAAATGTTTTTGGGATAGAAATCCATAAAGGGGCTTGATTTCCAAACTATATTTTCAACATTGTTGTTTTCGAAATAAATATAAATACTATCAGCACCACTTCGTTGGAAGCCGCTTTGCTCACCCTCCTCTCCGGCTATAAAATAAAGACTGTTCGCTTGGGATTTGCTTATAATTACTCTGATTGAATCTTGGCGAAAAAGTATATCGATATCTTTACCACTAATTTGGTCGATTTTACCGATGCCACTCGTATCATTTGCAGAAACTGCAATTGAATTATTTCTTAGTTCAATTTTTTCGATTTGTTGCTTGGGAAAAAAGGCAACAATAGTATCAGCATAGAGTTGCAAACTATCGTACCACACAACTGGTTCGCCAGTTAAAACCAAGCTATCACCAGAACTAAAAAAATCTGCTTGATTGCATTTGGAATATAATGAACTCCTGATTATTTGCACATTTTCGAGAAATTGATAAAATTCCTGTCCTTTCACCTGATTTCCAAAAATTGTATTTGAATGTATTGATAATGTATCGAACGAAAGTTCATTCGAATTTTTCACAGTATCTATATAATAAAAACCTGCATTACTATAAGCAAGAAAAAAATCTGTTTTGGGTTTATTGACCAATGTATCACAAATAACCGAAGTCAGTTTTTTCTTCCCGAATAATTTAACATTACCGTTGGCAAATGATTCGTCATTATCGGTATTGTGAACTAATTCACTTGAATAGATAACAAGGGAATCGTTATCCACTTTAACATTTTCTTGGAAATGAGCAATATTCGTTTCTAAATTGTAAGTACCCGATTTTGCTTGAATAATCGTTGGCAAATCGCGGATTTGAACAAATTGATAGGCATAGGCAAGTTTTTCATTGCCAATATAATCAATTTTTGGTGAACGAATTTCTATATTATTACGGTTAATTATCACATTCCCCATAAGTTCAACACGGTTTTGCTCAATGTATTGAATAGCAGTGTCGCATTTTAAAGTAATCTCCCCTTGAGCGAAACTTACATTTCCGATAAAGTTTCGAACATTGTAATTTTCACTCGATATGCCAATTAGGCTATCTGCATTTTGCAAAATAACCGGTTGCTTAGCACAAAGTGTAGTCGCACTTAAGAGAATAATAAGGAATAGTATATTTTTAATTCTATCGTGTTTCATTCAGAAATTTAACCTATGTATTCCTGACCTTTGATAAATACTTTACTGATGTGATTGGTGCCATAATGGTAGAACAATTCTTTGTAGGATGGAATATCCAGAACTAAGAAAGACGCCTCTTTGCCAATTTCGATGCTACCCAACCTATGATGTAAATCCATTGAGTATGCTGCATTTAGTGTGGAAGCAACCAAAGCTTCTTCCATCGACATTTTCAGATTGAGTGTTGCAAGCCAAAGTACCATTTGCATATTTTCGTTGAAGGAAGAGCCAGGATTGCAATCTGTGGCAAGAGCAACAATGTTTCCTGAGTCGATAATTTTTCGGGCATTGGCATAAGGTAACCGAATAAAAAAAGATGTTCCGGGCAACATTGTTGCAACAACATTATTCTTTTTCATTGATTCAATACCTTCATCGGAAACAAATAACAGGTGGTCGGCAGATTTTGCACCAACTTCAGCAGCCAATTCGGCAGCACCAACCCAAGCCAATTCGTCAGCGTGGGTTCGAATTCCCATTCCAAATTTTTTAGCAGTTTCGAATATCCTCCGGCCTTGCTCCAAAGTGTAATATCCTTTATCGACAAAGGCATCGCAGTAATCAGCTAGTTTTCGCTTTGCAACTTCCTGTATCATTTCGTTGCAAATCAAATCAACATAAGCATCTCTATCATCTTTATATTCAATTGGAAAGTCGTGAGCACCAAGAAAAGTGGATTTAATTTCGGTGGGAAATTTCACTTTAAGCATTTGAATAACTTCGAGCATTTTAATCTCTGTATCCAAATCCAACCCGTATCCGCTTTTAATCTCAAATGCCACTGTTCCGTGGTTAATAGCATTACTCAGTAATTTACTTGCAGATTCAAAGAGTTCTGCTTTGTTTGCCGAACGGGTAGCTTTCACAGTTGATTGTATTCCGCCACCTTCTTGGGCTATTTCGATATAAGTCGCACCTTGCAATCTTCGGGCAAATTCGTTTGCTCGGTTGCCACCAAAAACGATGTGAGTGTGGGAATCTACAAACCCAGGGATTACAGCTTTTTGGTTTGCATCGATAATTTCATCGAGTATATAATTATTGTCAATAATTGCTTTTTGTAATTCACCTGATTGTCCAATCCATAAAATTTTCTCATCAAAAATAATTGCGGAGTCATTAATTTCGCAAATATCTAAAAATTCTTTATCGGTTTTAAAATTTTGAAGATTATTGTTGATGCAAATTAATGAAGATATGTTTGCAATTGCTTTCACTTCTTTTCCTCAAACTTAGGAAGAGTGAAATAAAAAGTTGTACCTTTCCCTTCTTCACTTTCGAACCATATATTTCCTCTGTGTTTCTCGACCAATTCTTTAGTTAAAATCAATCCTAATCCTGTACCAACTTCGTTATTAGTTCCCGCTCGAACATATTTAGTATCCAGACGAAATATATTGTCTTGATTATCTTTTGGAATTCCTATTCCGCTGTCACGGACAAATAATTTGACCAGAGTAGAATCTTCGCAAGAAGTAGCCCCAACAAGAATAATCCCGCCATTGGGCGTAAATTTGATAGCATTACCTATCAAATTACGTAAGATAGTATTTAGCATATAATTATCTGCGAACACTTTTGACTCTGTGCTTATAAACGACCTGAGGGTTATTTGTTTTTGTTCTGCTTTTAATAGGTAAATATTAATAGCCTTGTTCACATAATCCTGCAAATCGAGTGGATACTGTTTGAACTCTATGGTGCCAAGTTGGGAGCGCGACCATTCCAACAAGTTTTCCAACAACTCATACAACACTTTAGCAGATTTATGCATCACCTCACCAGTATGCTGCACTTCTTCTGTTGATAAATTGCCTGCATCTTCCGCCAACATTTCGGATAATCCAATTATCCCAGAAAATGGATTCTTTAAATCGTGAGAAATTATTGAAAAGAACCTGTTTCTAACATTGTTCATTTGTACGAGTTCTTCCATTAGGAACTTCAATTTTAAATGAGTGTGAACTCGGGCTAGTAATTCTTGGGATTGAAATGGTTTGGTAACATAATCATTTGCACCAATCTCAAACCCTTTTGTTGTATCACTTATGTCTGCTTTGGCAGTTAAAAATATTATTGGAATATCCTTTGTTAAATTATTGCTTTTCAGTATTGTAGCAACTTCAAACCCATCCATTTCGGGCATCATTATATCCAACAAGATTAGATCAGGTTTGTAGGCAGACACTGAATCTAACGCTTCAACGCCAGAATATGCTACTCCAATGTCGAATCCACTGTCGGACAACATAGTAGCCAGCAACTGTATATTGGCTTCGATATCGTCAACAATCAAAATTAATGGTTTCTTTTTGTATTCTGTCATTTTTTCCATATTATGATATAATTATATTTTACTGATTAAACTAATAATTTTCTTGACTGAATTTAATTGAAACTTCAAAACATTTTCTTGTAACGTCTCAAAAACGTCATTCAGCAATTTGTCATCAAATTTTTTAGAGAATTTGTTGAAGTCCTCTGCAAATTCCTTGATCTGACTAAGCACCAATTTGTTTGATAATTCTTTTGCTCTATCGCTAAAATCTTCACGAATTTTTTGAATAATTATTGGATTAGCACTTTCAATAAATGTATTCCACAAATTGCTGAATTCATCAACGATCTCTTTTTTATAATCATTTCTTTCGCTTGGATTCAATATTTTTCCAATTTTGTTTAACAATAATTGGGTGTGAACTGGTTTTTGAATTATTGCTGCAAATTTGTTATTATTATGCCAATCATTCTTGTCAGAAATATCATTACTAATTCCAATTATCGGAATATTTTTTTTATGAGCGATTTCTAGAACTTTATTAACAAGTTCATCTTGTTTATAATTATTACCTAAGCAACAATAAATAATCAGATTCGGCTGCTCATAATTGCAATATTTTTGAAAGTCGTCAAAGTTGTTTGCTTGTAATAATAATAATTTTTTGTTTTGAATACTGTTGACCAATAATTCTCGGTCATCATCATTTGCATCAAATACTAATATCTTTGCTAATTCGAATTCAACATATACACTATTCTCTTCAACTAACAGGTCATACTTATTTACAAGCTCAATATCGTATAAATAAATCAAAAACTCACTGCCAACTCCTTCCTCACTTTTCAGTTCTATTCGGCCTCCCATCAATTCAACGAGCCTTTTGGTAATGGGCAATCCAAGACCTGTCCCTCCATACTTTCTAAAACTTTGTCCTTCTTGTTGAGTAAAAGGCTCGAAAATCAAACTTTTATATTCTTTGCTTATACCTATTCCAGTATCTTTTACACTAATTGAAATATTTATTCTACCATCTATTGGATTTAGTTTCAACAATTTTGTAGTAAGAGTTATTGTCCCTTTTTCTGTGAATTTTATAGCATTACTGATAAGGTTTATTAAAATTTGTCTAATTCTCAAATCGTCGATCATTATGCTTAAGGGCATATTTGGATCACTATCTATTATTAATGTAAGACCCTTGGATAAAGCTTTGTTCGAATATAAATCGGATATTTCTTGAACTAATGAAGGAAAATTAGTTGGGATTTTATTGATTTCGAAACGACCTGATTCAATTTTTGAAATATCTAGAATATCATTAACAAGGGATATTAAGGTTCTACCAGAATTCTTGACGACATTTAAATAATAGCGTCTGGATTCGTCTTGCTCTGAATTAATAAGTTGTTCGGTAAATCCCAATATTGCATTCAATGGAGTTCTAATTTCATGACTAATGTTAGCTAAAAACTCTGTTTTGTATTTATTAGCATTCTCTGAATTATTTTTTGCATATTCAAGTTCCTCATTCCTGCTGGTTAAGTAATCAATTAACCCTTGGATCTCTTCTATTACTTTCTTTTCATTAGATTCTGAATTTTCGATTAGTTGATTTATATTTTTTGCAATACTGTTGATTTCTGAAAAAGAATAGCTTGAGGATAACTTTGTCTGTATGTTGCCTTCGAGAATAGGTTTCATTTCTTCAGATAATTTCCGGATTGGTTTAATTAATGAGTAAGCAATAAAGATGAATAAAATAATAAAAACAAGAAAAATGAAACCAGCCCGTATCCACAGCTGATTATTATGTAATTTTAGTTCATTGTTTAAACTTCTTAAATCGAAAACTGTGAAAATACTTATCTCGGATTTGTTCGCGAACAAATTGGTCCTTAAGACATACTTTGAATTTTCTAATTCTAACCCCATCCTCCACATTGAATCCAATGTTTGTTTGTTGGGATTTTTTGATCCCATGTTTAAAACAAACAGCAAAGAATCATTCAAAAAAATATAGGAATTAGCAATATCTTTGTATCTAATTAGATTTATTATTTTATTATCAAAAATCTTGTTTTCGTCCTGATACAAAATTACAATTGTTTGATGGGTATTTGCAGATCTCGATTCAAAGTCATTCATTAGTTCTTCTTCGTAGAAATTAGAAAACCAAATTAAATTAATTATACCAGGGATGGTTAATAAGGTAAAAATAGCGAGAATTAAAATCTCAGATGTATAAACCTTAATCGGCGAAGAAAATAGTTTTCTTAGTATAGATAAAATCATAACATCAAGACGAACTAATAATTAATAAGTTTAAATTAAAAATACAATTTATGAAAAAAATAAATATTAAGATGATTGCAGTTTCAAAATAAATTCTTAATTTTGTATTCTTTTCAATTAAAGAAATTGAAATTGACTCGGTAGCTCAGCTGGTAGAGCATTAGACTTTTAATCTAAGGGTCGTGGGTTCGAGCCCCGCCCGGGTTACAACTGCAAACATTCCTATTAAATTTCAACTATATCTTTTATTAATTTAATTTGTCCAACTAGGAACATTTGTTTTTTTTAATCGTATTCAAGTATCATACAAAAAAATCATTGAATATGGAAAACAAATACGATTTAATTATAGTTGGGGCTGGTATAACAGGATTAAGTACGGGCATAACCTACAAAAAGTTGTACCCAAATAATAGAGTATTAATAATTGAGAAAAACTCCGTTGTAGGTGGATGTGTCGGTACTTTTGCTAGAAAAGGATATAAGTTCGATACTGTCCAAATGATTACTGATGTTTCCGAATTAATGGAATTCTTGGGAATTGATATTCAATTATATCGCTTCCAGGACGATCTTGGTCGTCTGTTTCTGATAAATTCCTTAGATAAATCAAGAAAAATATTTAATTTTACTGCCGATATCAATTTATTTGAAGAATACTTGAAGAACCAATTTCCTGGAGACAATAAAAAGATTCAGAATTTTTTCAAGTATTCCAAAAAAATGTACAACGAACTACATTATTTAAAAACAGAACCAACTATTATTGATTATATCAAAATTTTGCTGAATTGTCCAAAAATTATTATTAATTCAAGTGTTGTTTATCACATGTTTCTTGAAAAATTTAAATTTTCTAACCCGGATATCTACGAAGTGTTCGATTATTTCTCCTCTTTTAGTGGTTTGTCGGGCAACAGGTGCGCATCACTTCTAACAGTTTGTGCGATGATTACTGCACTCCACGGCAGCTTCCGACCCCAAAAAGGATTTGTTGAATTTCCAATTAAACTTAGAGATAAGTATATTGAAATGGGTGGTGAAATATTGATGAAAAGCGGTGTTACGGAAATTTTGATTGAAAGTGGAACTTCTAAGGGAGTTGAATTGGAGAATGGTGAGAAGGTTTATGCGGATATCGTAGTTTCAACTGCTGATATAAAAACCACTTTTAGCCGAATGGTAGGTTATGATGTTATTGAAGAAGCCAACAAAAAGTATGCAGAAAAAGTTAGGAGTGTAAGAATGTCGCCATCTGGATTTGCTGTTCATATAGGTTTGGACGACAAAGTTGATTTAAAGAAATATTCTCTTGATAAAGGATTTAACATTTTAACAACTGGAAGGCAAACACATTCCAAAATGTTTGATTATTGGGATAGAGAAGAGCTCCTTTTGTCGGAAGATGAATTTCATTTTGCAATAATTTCAAATTCACTTCAAACAGGTAATAAACTCAATTTGGTATTACATATTGTCCCAGTTCCTTCCAAATATTGGATTGAATTGAAGAAAAACGACTATGAGAAATACTCAGATGAAAAAATGAAAGTAGCAAAGCACTATCTAAACTTAGTCGAAAAATATATTATTTCAGATTTATCTAAACACATTGAAATGATTGATGTTTCCACACCAGCTACTTATGCAAGATATATAAATTCGCCGACGGGTTCTAATTACGACATGATGCCGGTTCCAAACAATTTTGGTAAAAATAGATTAAAAACGAGAACTCCAATAAAGAATCTTTTTGTACCTAAGTTTAGTCATGGTATTTGGCCCTCGATGCAAGCTGGTTTGCAAGTTGTTGATATGATTAGTGAAGGCAAAATAATGAATGGTAATGCAAGGTACCATAAAAGCTAATATCCAAAATGTATAAACTAACCATTATGTTATATATTATTGTATAGGATATTTACCATAAATATTTATTAAGTTTGTATATTAATAAATATTTGGTTTTAAGATGAAAATATTTTTTCTCTGCTTAGTCATTTTCTTTACTTATCATACTAGTATTGCGCAACAAACTAATGATAATTATTTTGAAATCCAAAATCATTATAAAGCTCTGATCCACATTACTGATACTAATCAAAAAGTAGTTCGCAACAATTGGTTGCATCGCTGGTTATGGAATAATCAATACGAATTTGACAAAAATGGCAATTTTGATTTCTCGAAGAATCAATTCCAAAAATTCAGTACAAATCAGCATAAGATTTTATCGGAGAATAACTGGACTCCAATAGGGCCTATCGATATTCCTCCTACTTACGAACCACGTTCGTGCTATTCGATGGGAAGAGTAAATTGTATTGCTTTCCATCCAACCGATAAAAACATCTTTTGGATTGGGACGCCTGGTGGAGGTATTTGGAAAACTGTCGATTATGGAAAATCCTGGATGCCTATGAGTGACTACTTAGGGTCGCTTGCAATAAGTCATATTGCTGTTAATCCAAATAATCCCGATTCTGTTTGGGCAGCAACGGGCGACTTTGATATAAGTGGATTAACAAGTGGAAATTCAATTGGAGTAATTCTCTCGGCTGATGGAGGAACGACTTGGGATATATCTTCTTTGATTAAAGAGCAATCCTTTGGTGTATCCACTTTAAGGAAAATACTAATAAATCCACAAAGTACAAATAAATTACTTGTTGCTGGACGAAGAGGGATTTGGAAAACAATTGATGCGGGCATATCTTGGACAAAAGTATGCGACTCGATAATAACAGATATTGAAATCAATCCTAAAAATCCTCAAATTGTTTTTGCAGCAATGGGGCAGTTATATGGAGGGGGAACAGCCGGAGTAATTAAATCAACTGACTTCGGCGATACTTGGCAAGTTTTGGAAACAGGTATTCCTCCAAAAGGACAGATTTCTCGAGTCGAAATAGCAATTGCACCATCATACCCAGATTATATTTATGCAATTGGAGTAAATTCGCAAACAAATGGTTTTCATAGCTATTATTGCTCCACAGACGGAGGTGATTCGTGGCAAACTAAGTCAGTCTTGGATACAACAAACAACATATTAGGAGCGTGGGGTGGCGATGCTTCCGATAGATATGGTCAGGGGTCTTATGATTTGGCAATGATTGTCGATCAAAATGATAAAAATACTGTCTATGTTGGCGGAATA
>CAYOPF010000102.1:0-9149 GCA_964405755.1 uncultured Chloroherpeton sp. | reverse complement strand
AAATTTTGTCGAGAAAAAATATTTGTTTACAACTGCGAGTGGAAATTCATTGCGGAGCGGCTACAAGACAATTAGCGGAGGTGGTAATTTGGCTCTGCTTTGTAGCATTTCTGCATTTAGCGATGTTAACACGAGTAGTTATCTTCCGCTTTGCAAAAAAAGTGGAAGGAAAATCATAATTTTATGGAGTTTAAAAATGTCGAAAAAAATTGTATTCTTTGTTATTTTTGTTCTTTTTATCACTAATCAGTTATTAGCGATTGTACCTTGAGATACCATTAGTGCTGGATCAAATTATCGTATTTCAATTAATGATTTTACTAATGAAATTCACTTGTCAACTGATATGCCATTAAATGTAAAGATTGGTTATTTAGTTTTAGATAGTGTTAGTAAGAATGCTAAATTGAATCAGGTATCTGAGTTTTTAAATAGACAAACATATAATGACACACTTAAATACTTAGCAAAGTATCTATATTCAATGTTGGATTACGACCCCATTAGATTTTTTCACTACATGCACTATAGTAATCCAAATAGATGGGATATTTTACCTGGATTTATTCATGAAGATTTTATATCATTATATTATGAAAAAAATTCAAACTTTGCTAATAATTATATACTACAGTCATACTACATTCTACATGTCAGCGTTGTTGATACAGTGAGAATACCTAATCTAGATACAAACGAAGTTTTGCGTCAATTATGCAAATTCACAACTGAAGCATCCTTATTTGTAATAGATACAATTAAAGGAAGAGTTTTTCCTTCTAAATATAGTTCATTGTTCACAGGAAGTAATTCTACCCCATTAGTAGAAGATTTTAACAACGAAAAAAAAGTAAATTCAGTAGGGCTACAAAATTATTATACGATATGGTATTGTAATCAATGGCCGATAGGTCAATCTGGTTCGAGGAGAGAGTTGCATGATGAAAATGATATTACCTTTTTAAAACCTGGTAAAGAGTACATAATGTTTATTATCCCTCGAATCACTTGTTTCGAATCTCCGAGTAATGCAATTTATTATTTACCTGCTCCTTTTTCTTTCAATTCAACAAGTGCAGGTATGTACGAAATTGAAGATGGTAATGTGTTAGATCCTGGAAATGATTTTGGATTAGGAACACAAATTCCAATTAATAATTTTAAAATTCATTTAAATGAAATTATTAATAATATCAAAAATTTCGGAGAGTAAGATGAAAAGATTCATTAAATGCATTCAATTTATTTCATTTCTAATTTTAATGTCTCTCTTTAATTTTAAGGTATCATTATCACAATGCAATGAGTTCATAACTTGCGAATCTTCCGTTAAATATCCATACTACGTTTGTTATATATACGATTTACCATACCCTACAAAAGCAGATGTAATGCTTTATTGCACAAATGATCCACTATTTATCAATAACCCTGTCTTTTGGGACGGTCATAATGGTCAAGCATGTTCAAGAAAAGCAAAATTGCCAATTTGTTTAAATGTATCCACTGAAACTGTACCTCAATTAAGCATAGCAAATTATACGAGTATATTATCTCCAAATAGTTGTATCGGTGATGCTTCTATAACTAGTTTTAACTGGAATTGTCTGTGTGGTTACCAGGATTTACCTTGTGAATGTAGTATTAGAGTTTTTTTTTCAAGCAATAAGAATTATTTTGTTGATCCTAAAAAACCTAACGATATTAACCCGATTATTAATACTGCTGCGGGTGCGAATGCTAATACTAACATAATGTCGTGTGAAGTAGTTTGTATAAATTCATTTATCGTTTTTAACAATACTGCAGAGTTTAGAGATGATTATACTGGTTCCCCAAAAAGAATGTTTGTTATTTCATCTGAAAATTCTATTGGTTTTAACGAATTTTGTAATGAAAAAGGACTAAAAGCGTATTCTTTTAAAGATATATTAAGTCACGAACTTGGTCATATATTAGGATTTGGTCATTATGATACTAATCCTAATGATAATTACATAAATAAATCCGAATGCAGTGTTGGTTTAACTGTAATAATGTATTCAAAAACCTATCCAAATAGACCAGATAAAGATCTATCACCATATGATAAATGCATGTTTAAAAAATTATACTGTCCTCAAACCGTAGGTTTGCCATCAGATTGTATTCATACGAAAATTCTTTATCCTAATCCTGCAAATAAATCAATCACTATAGAAGATGAAAATTTAGTTCCTGATGTACCCCTATATTTAATAGTTTATGGAGTTCATGGTGATATTATACAATATAACTTTAGTGATTTTATCAAAAATAATAAACTAAATATAGATATTTCTTCTTACAAACCAGGTGTTTATTATATAAAGATAGAACAAAAACCATTTAATAGCGTATTTAAATTTGTTGTAAAATAAATTGTGTATAATACATTAATTTTACTTTTAAGTTACGAGTATAGATTTTGGAAATTTTAACAGGATTAGATTAAAACATTCTGTGCTTCAATATTTCTGTATCAATATATTTTGAAGCGAAGAATCCATATTATTGTCATTTATTTTGTATTATTTACAATTTTATGTATCTATATATTTAAGAAATTTATTAAACTCGCAAAAAATAAAAATATTTTTTAAAATGATATGGGCAGGGATAAATAGAGAAAAAGGTAAAAGTTCTGAAAAGGGCATAGGATGGGCTTTATGGCTTTATGGCGACGCTTAAAATATATTTTTATTGTACCGAAACAACAATTAATTTAAATTATCCAAAGAAAGAAAAAACATTTTGTTCAAATAAACAAGGTGGTAAAATGGTAAAGTGTATTATTATATTGATTTTTTTTGTTTTATGAATATTCATTTTTTGTTTTCTCAAGATAGCACTACATCTAATAATTCTAATCAAAGATATGGTGGGGTTTATATAACTTATAACAATTTGGTAGACAGAAATAATGCATCTAAATTATTGGGCGGAGGTATTTTTATTTATAACAATAATCTAAGTACCTATTTAGATGCAGAATTTTCATTTGCTATCGGAAGTAATCAAATTAACTTAAAAAATCCAATTGCTCAGATTAATGTAGGTTTCCCAATTATTTATCTAACAAAGAATTCAGAAAGAAAGTTGCCATCAGAAATTTCAGGTGGTTTTGGGATTTCTCAATTTTTTACTATAGATGAATTTGGAAAAAGTCAATCCTATATGGGTTTTCAACCTTTCGTAGAAATAACATTGAATTTTCGGAGTATTTTTCTAAGTAGTAAGATAGGTCCTATATTTTCTACTGGAGCAAGTAATTTCCAATCCGGTTCTTTGCAATTAGGATATTCTTTCAATTAATGATATATTTCAAATTTGCCTATCAGATAATTTTTTTTTCAAATGGGAAATTATATTAAAAAATAAAAATAAGTTGAATTTTTGTTAATTAAACCTTCTGTAGGATTTTCAACCTTCGGAAGGTTTTCATCTCATAGAGTTACCATTATAAAATCACTCTGTGATTTTAAGTATGAATTTATTGAAAAAAATCGCATAGTGATTGCATAAATGATTATCAACATACTTAAAAAACAAAACATCCGATCACTCTATGTCATCGGATGTTTTTTCATTTATTATTAATCGATTAAGAGACTTGTATATTATTCTTATTTTATTCTTCGGCAGGGGTAACTTCCTGGGCTCGTTTACCACCGAATTGAGCAACGATTTCGTCGTCGTAGTAATCAGCAATAATTGCTACAGAATTCAATGCAGTGCTAAATTCGTTCTCGTCCAAATTTTTGCCAGCTATCGAATAGCTAAATATCACTGTATCGTCGAACAATAAACCAAAACCTCCAAAATGCAATTCGGTATTTTTTCGGAGCAAATAGTACGTAAGGTCGGGGGTTACATTTGTTTCGTAAACTACATTGGAAATAAATTCAACTGCGGTGTCGTCCTCGGTGTAGGGTCGCACCTGCACCATTACTTGCGAGGAACCTCTTTTAATTGTAAAGGTATAGTCATCAAAAGCTACAAAATCTGGATAAGTTCGCTTTAAAAAAGCTTGAACTTTTTCCGAAGAGGCATTTAAAATTTCAATATCTGTATTCATATTATTTTCCTTGTTTAAGTTATTAATGTTTTCCATTGTTGCCTCTTAATTTTCATCACTTTTTGGCAACAGACCCATTTTTGCTTTTAAAGCAAGCAAATCTGAATCCACCGAAGATGATTCCAATTGTTTAAATTGCTCATCCAAACTTGTGTTTTCGCCAGCAAGCTGTTCGAAAGCAACTGCTTCAGCTTCCAATTTCTCGATTTTTTGTTCAAATTTATCAAATTTGGAGAATGCATCGCTACCCACTCCGCTCATTGCTTGGGCAATTTGTTTTTGAGCTTTGGCAGCCTGGCTTCGTGCAATCAATGTGCTTTGTCGCATACGAGCTTCGTCGAGCTTTGCTTTAAGTTTGTCGAGTTGCACACGCAAATTAGCTGTTGTAGATTTAGCTTGCTCAAAAAGCGGAACTAAATCGGTTTGGTTCCTTTCGGCAAGTGCTTTTCTTTCCAGAGCTGCTTTGGCCAGATCGTCGCGCGATGCAGTGAGTGCCTGCATAGCTTTTCCTTCCCATTCAGTTGAGTCCTTGCGGGCTTTTTCGAGTTTTTTCTGTAAACTAACTTCGTTTGCTATTGCTTGAGCAACTGCTAATGTGGTTTTGTTAACGGATTCCTCCATTTCGATAACCATCTGCTTAATCATTTTCTCTGGATCTTCTGCTTTGTCGAGTATATCGTTAATATTTGCTTTGAAAATATCAGTGATTCGTGCAAAAATTCCCATTATTATTCTCCTAAATAAAAATTACTTAATTTTGTAAATACATATACGAAATTTACAAAAAAATAGTTAAAAAATGTTTAATAAAAATATTTTTGAAGACCTTATAAATAAAATTCCTAATTTCCAGGAAAAAACGAATGAAATTCGGGTCAAATCTGAGGATTTCGTTCACGAGGAATCGGGTGCTGCTGGTTTGGTGAGCGTCAAGATGCACGGTTCCCGAAAAATAATATCCATCGAAATTTCCGACGAACTTCTTTCGATGAATGATAAGAAGATGATGACTGATATTCTGAAAGCAACTATCAATTCTGCAATCGACAAAGTGCAAACCGAATTCGACCAACGTTTGAATAAATCGATGGCTGAATTTTTCTTGCAAAGTGTAAATCCTTCACAACTATTCTCAGATAACAAGTAGATATGCTTTATTCTTCGCAAAATATCGAGAAATTGGTAAATATTCTTTCTTCTTTGCCCACGATAGGAAAAAAGACCGCGCAAAGGCTTACGTATTACTTGGTGAAAGCCGACACGGAGTTCCTGGAAACATTTGCCCATACTTTATTGGAATTGAAAAACAAAGTGAAACTTTGCAAAATTTGCTTTAACTATTCCGATGAAGAAACATGTCCTGTGTGCGAATCGGAAAAACGCAAGAAAAACATTATTTGCGTTGTCGAAGAACCCACAGATGTGATAGCTATCGAAAAAACAAATGAATTTAATGGAGTTTACCACGTTCTGCATGGCGTATTTAGTCCATTAGATGGAATAGGCGCAAATGACATAAAAATCAAAGAATTAGTGCAACGAATTCAAGATGTGGAGGAAGTGATTCTTGCATTAAACCCAAGTATTGAGGGCGAAACTACCTCGCAATATATTGCCAAATTACTAAGGCCATTCGATATTAAAATTACAAGAATTGCAAGTGGCGTTCCAATGGGTTCATCACTTGAATTTACCGACGAAATAACTCTTTCGAGGGCACTACATAGCCGAATACCAATGTAATTAATTTTGCTTCAATCTGTTGATAATACTTGTGGAGGATTTTCCTTCGACGAACTTTATTGTCGCAACCTCGCCGCCGTTTTGCTGAACAAAACCAGCTCCGACAATATCCTCAATTTTATAATCAGCACCCTTAACCAATACATCTGGATTAATTATCTTAATTAGCTCCAATGGAGTATCTTCATCGAAAAATACAACCAAATCTACTGGTTTTAATGCATCGAGTACAATTGCTCTATCGGATTGATTATTAATCGGACGGTTGTTGCCCTTTAACCTTCTAACAGAATCATCGGTATTTAAACCAACAATTAATATGTCACCAAGTTTCTTAGCCTCGGTTAAGTAATGAACATGACCTGAATGAATAACATCAAAACATCCGTTTGTAAAAACAATTTTCCTGGAATCGAGTTTCAATTCCAAAGCCACTTTACTAATTGAATCACGGGATAATAACATATTTTTTTATGGGATTACGATTCGTTTTCTAACATATCTTGTATTACCAATGCGAACTTCGGCAATATAATCACCCGAGGTCATTCGTCGTCCGTTTTCGTCGCGGAAGCTCCACGAAATTTCGTAACTCCCGGGAACTTGCCTGCCTTTGAAAAGTGTGGCAATCACCTTAGCTTGCATCGAATATATTACAATTTCTATTTCGTTTGGAGCATCTATTGTATATCGAATTTCTGGACTTACGTCCTCGACAATTCCCAGGAATTGACCAATCAAATCCAAAGGTACTCTCATTCCACCTTGAGGATAACTCAATCCGGTAGGCAACCTTAAACCAGCTGCTATTGCCTCCTGACGCTGAACAATTTCTTCGCCGGATGGTTTGAATGCTGTCGATGGTACTACCGACAGACTACGCATAGCAAGTTGGTAAGGCAAGTCTTCGGATTTATTTGTAAGTTTCTGCCAGAGCTCATCCGATAACGAAAGATTATATTGGAAGAGCGAGCGTGCTGTTACTCCAAGTTTGGAGTAAATTTTATATACAGAATCCTGCAATTGACGATATAAAGTAGTATCTCCAATCGGCAACTTGGTATTTGTGGGATAATATACCTCGCTACGAAGGTAACTTATACCCGAAATAATCAAAATAAGAATTATGAATATGTTTATTTTTTTCACAAGTAAATACATTTTTTGTAATAACGATTTTTTAATTGTTAAATTACTAAATTCATTAAATTTTCGTTATTAATCTTTTTTTAAACAGGTTCTTTTATGGAAAATTTTCAATTTCAAAATCCAACAAAAATAATATTTGGTAAAGGCTCAGTAAAATATATCGGTAGCGAAATTACCGGGAACAATGTTCGAAAAGTACTATTACTTGCGGGCTCAGGTTCAATTAAGCAGAATGGAGTTTACAATCAGGTTGTGGAATCGCTCAATAGAAGTAAAATCGAAATTGTTGAAATCTGGGGAGTACGCCCCAACCCAACATTGGAACATGCCGGGAAAGTTGTTCAGGTAATTAAAGAGAATAACATCGAGGGAATTGTTGCAGTTGGAGGTGGTTCGGTTATCGACGAAGCCAAATCAGTTGCCGCTGGCGTTTTTGTGGATAATTTATGGGACATCTTCGAGAAAAAAGCTGTCGTTCGCAAAGCCCTACCTCTATTTGTCGTACTCACGCTATCGGCAACCGGAACAGAAATGAATCCCTTTGCAGTGCTTAGCAACGAAGCAGAGCTGAAGAAATGGTCCTTCGGCAGCCCCTTGGTTTATCCCAAAGTGAGTATTATCGATCCCTCTGCACAATCTACTTTGCCACGTCGTCAAACAGCAAATGGTGGAGTGGATAGTCTTTCGCACTTGATGGAGAATTATTTTATGGGCGAACTTAATGCCGAAATATCGTTAGCACTTAATGAAGCAACACAACGAACAGTAATTTCTCAAATTGATAAACTTATGGAAAATCCAGATGATTACGAAGCACGAGCAAATTTGGCTTGGTCATCGACAATTGCACTGAACGGTTTGACCTCTATTGCTCTTGGTGGAGGAGAGTGGACAACGCATGCAATGGAGCATGCACTTAGCGTAATCAATCCCGAGATTGCCCATGCAGAAGGTTTGGCAGTTATGTTTCCCGCTTGGATTAAGTACGTTTGCGATGCAAAACCTTATATTTTCGAGCGATGGGCACGCAACGTCTGGAATTCAGATTCTGTAAATGAAGCTGTGGAAACGATGCAAGCCAAGTTTCGAACTTGGGGAAGCCCAATAACTCTAACAGAACTTGGATTTACTAAATCCGATTTCCCAAAAATTGTTAAATGTATTATCGAATATGGTCGCGTGGGAAGGGTAAAGCAGTTAAATCCGATAGACTTCGAAGAAATTCTTGAATTAGCTTTATAGCATACTTAATTGCATATTGTAGATGATTATACGAAAAATAAGGGGCATAAAATTATGCCCCTTAGTAAATTTATTTTATTGTTAATTAATTATTTTGCAAATTGTTTAAGGATTTCCACCAAAGAATCCAATTCTGCTTTGGTTCTTTTTTCGGTAACAGCAATTAACAAGCCATCAAAATCGGTATATTTTTTCAGATTTATTCCAGCAAAAAATCCTTTTTCTTCGGCAGCAGCTAAAATATCGCAAACATCCACAGGGCATTTAACTGCAAATTCATTAAAGAATGGTTTATCGCTTACGAGCGAAAAACCTTGAATTGCGACTATTTGTTTAGCCAAATAATGTGCTTTATGGAAAGATTGCTCTGCAACTTCGATTAAACCCTGCTTACCCATTGTTTCCAAATACACTGTTGCGGCCAACATTATTAAACCTTGGTTGGTGCAAATATTGGATGTTGCTTTTTCGCGTTTTATCTGTTGTTCGCGGGTTTGTAACGTTAAAGTAAACGCACGGTTTCCGTCGCGATCGATCGACATACCGGCAATACGACCAGGCAAAGCACGTACTAATGATTCTTTACATGTAAATAAACCAAGAACAGGTCCTCCAAAACTGGTTGGGATACCAAAAGGTTGTCCTTCGCCAAGAGCTATATCAGCGTTATATTGTCCCGGAGGAACAATCAATGATAATGATATAGGATTAAAAACTGAGATATAAAGAGCTTTTTGGCTGTGAGCAATTTTTTCGATTTCGAAAACATCTTCCAAATTGCCTAAGAAATTAGGATTTTGAACAACAACGCCAGCAATTTCGTCACTCATTGCATTCCTTAGCCCATCGATATCGGCAGTGCCGTCTGGATTGGCAAAAACTTCGAAAGTCAGTTGACGGCCTGCAACCAACGATTTAG
>CAYOPF010000101.1:3979-9355 GCA_964405755.1 uncultured Chloroherpeton sp. | reverse complement strand
TCTAAGTTTATTATCTTTAAACTCGTTTTGGGTTTATCTTTTGGAGTTTTGGCATTTTCCTGCTCCAATAATTTTGGTCGGACATAGCAAGCATACCATTGTTCATCATTCGAAAATGCTCCATTTGCCCCTCGCTCGATCATGTAATTTTTTGAAGTATCAAATGTGGAAACAACTTTTGAGTATCCGTCTCCCCAATCAGGAAGGACATCATAACTAACCCATTTCCCGTAGTAGCTAATATTGTTGCTTCTGATATACTGGAATTTAACAGCTTCTTCCAAAGTAAATTTGGTTTTACCTTGTTTTAAGTTTTTGGGCTCTTTTTTCTTGTCCTTTGCAATTAATTGGAAAGAAATCGTTAAACTTAGTAATAAAAATAATACTTGAAATTTTTTCATAAGAATTCGAATTTATTATATTTGTAATTTACGAAAAATTTGATTAACAATATTTAATAAAATTGAGCAAAATTGAATAAAGATTTAATATACATTGGTGTGGTAAGTTCTTACTCGGACAAAAACCAGTTTTTGGTATTGAAAGATATACCTCCTGATTTCCCGAATATTGATACAGAAATTGACATTTTTCTTGGTTTTTCAACTAACTTTTTGGAAAAAATAAAAATATTAAAAATTGAAAACCGTAAATCAAACATTCACATTTTCTTAACAAGTAATATTAAGGCAAAATTCGAAGAACTCTTAAGAATGGGCGTTTATGTGGAAAGGGATATAGTAGAGGCATATAAACCCAATTTCTTCGGACCAGAGGATATTCTAGATTGTTTGGTTTACGATCAAAATGATAATTTAATTGGCAGAGTTGTGGATGTGCATATATTACCATCTCAATTTGTAATCTATGCTGATAGTGACACATACACGATACCATTACCTTTTATTAAGGAAATCGTTATTGAATTCGATTTGAAGAGAAAAATAATCAAAATGGATTTACCAGAGAATTATTTGGATATAGCAGAGCTAAAGGAGTAAATTATGAAAATTGATATAGTTTCTGCAATTCCAGAATCTATTGAAGGTTATTTTAATTACAGTATAATCAAGAATGCCAGGGAAAAGGGACTTATTCAAGTTGATTTACATAATCTACATGAATATACTGGAAATAAGTGGCGACGTATCGACGATTATCCATTTGGCGGTGATGCTGGTATGGTTATCCAATGCGAACCTGTTTTTAATTGCATAGAAAAGTTGAAGTCTATGAATGTGTATGATGAAATAATCTATCTGACCCCCGATGGAGAATTGTTTAATCAGAGAATTGCCAATGAATTGTCGCTTAAAAGTAACTTACTTTTACTTGCTGGTCATTATAAAGGAATTGATCAGCGAATAAGAGACAGTTTAATAACAAGAGAAATATCTGTGGGTGATTATGTACTCACCGGTGGTGAATTGCCTGCATTAATACTGCTCGATGCAATTGTAAGATTATTACCTGGTGTTATCGGAGATGCAACAAGCGCATTAAATGATTCCTTCCAAGATGATTTGTTGGAAGCTCCTATTTATACTCGTCCATCCGTTTTTCGAGGAATGGAAGTACCAAAAATTTTACTTAGCGGGAATCATAAAGATATTGAAGAATGGAAATACCAACAAGCATTAGAAAAAACTAAAAAGTTTCGACCAGATATGCTTAAAGAGGGGTTTTGATCTGTTTTTCTTGGACTTTTGCAAGATTAATTCAGTTTCCAAATCGGTAACGGAGTACCTTCCTAAATTTTTCTCGTCAGTTTCGGGATTATGAAAATCCGAACCACCAGAAACCAGAAGATTATTCTTTTTTGCAAATTCGAGATAGAATTTTGATTGTTCGCCACTATGCAATGGATGATATACTTCTATACCATCAATTCCATCTTTCACGCACCTTTCGAGTTCCTGATTGGTAAAGAAATTTGCAGGATGTGCCAATATTGCAACTCCTCCAGCAGATTGAATAAGTTCTACTGCTTTTCGAACAGGAAAAGTAATTTTTGGTTGATAAGCAGGTCCATTATCGTAAAGAAATCTACTAAAAACTTCCCTAGCATCTTTTGCATAGCCTTTCTTGGCAATAACCCGAGCGATATGTGGACGAACAATTGGCGCATTGTTTGCTTCTTTCAAAACATCTTCAAGAGTTATATTTATTCCTAAATTATTAAATTTACGAATAATTATTTCGGCTCTTTTTAATCTTTCGGTATTATAATTTTGGAAGTATTCCATAAAAAATGGGTCATCCACTACGAAATTCAAGGCGACTATATGATAATCTTTGCCTCCTTGATAAGCACTAACTTCACATCCAGGAATGAATTGCAGGTTATACTGTTTTGCTAATTCCATTTCTTTTGGAATATGCTCAATCGAATCATGATCGGTAATGGCTATAGTAGATATACCAAACGATTTAACTTTGATAAAAAGTGCATTTGGGGAAAGCAGCCCATCAGAATGGAATGTGTGAGTATGAAAATCGGCTTTTCCCAAAATATTCTAATCAATTTTGTTTAATATATCGATTATTTCATTCTTATAATTATCTAATGAAATATTAACTCTTTCGCCGGTTCTTCGTATTTTTACTTCCAATTTATTTTCTTGCAAACCTTTATTTCCAATAATTAACTGGACAGGAATTCCAATTAAATCAGCATCATTAAATTTAACTCCAGGTGCTTCATCTCGGTCGTCGTATAAAACTTCAATTTTATCATTTACAAATTCCTCATAAATTTTATCCGAAATTTCACGAACATTTTGGAATTTATTTGGTGCCATCGATAATATATGAATGTGGAATGGTGCAATTGCTCTATTCCATATTATACCTTTCTCATCATAATTCTGCTCAATATACGAGGCGATAATTCTCTCAACCCCTATACCATAACTACCCATAATGATTGGCTTTTCCTTGCCATCACTGTCGAGGAATTTTGCATCCAAAGCTTCGGAATATTTTGTACCTAATTTAAAAATATGACCAATTTCAATTGCTTTAACAATTCTTAGTGGTTCGCCTGTTTTAACTGATGGTTCGCCATCTTGGACTGTTCGTAAATCATAGAATTCTTGAATGTAGCAATCTCGCTTAAAATCGATATTTTTAAAATGATATCCATCTTCGTTAGCACCAGAAACCAGCCCATTACAATCTTTCAATAAATTATCAGCAATTATTCTCAACTTTGTTTTCAAATTCATTGGACCGATGGAGCCAGCATTTGCACCAGTATGTTCGAAAAGTTCGTGTGGCTCTGCAGGTCTGAAAACTGTAGTACCCAATACTGAGGATAATTTTGTCTCATTCAATTGATCGTTCCCTCTCATTAATATTAAGATAGGAGTATCATCAACAATATAAACAACAGACTTTGCACATATTCTTTCATCTAACCCAAATTGCTCTACCAAATCATCGATTGTTTTTGCAGTGGGAGTTGGGAATTTTTCTAATTCTGGGGATGGTTCAATTCTATTCATTTGTGTAATTGCAGAAGTTGCTACTTCGGAATTCGCTGAATAACCATCGTTGGCTATTGCTACATTATCCTCGCCCGCATCGGATTCGAGCATAAACTCCTGTGATTGACGCCCCCCCATAGCACCAGAAGATGCACTTACAACAAAGAACTTCAAACCGCAACGATCGAAAATTCGACAATATGCTTTATAATGTAGGTCATAACTAATGTCCAATCCTTCTACCGAACTATCGAGTGAATAGGCATCTTTCATTGTGAATTGTCTTCCTCGTAAAACACCGCTTTTTGGTCGTGGTTCGTTACGGAATTTTGTTTGGATTTGATACCATATTTGTGGCAATTCTTTATACGATTTTATATGTTGAGAAGCATGGTATGCAATAATCTCTTCGTGTGTTGGTGCCAAAACTAAATTATCACGATTTTTGATATGAAACAAAACATCTCCCATTGCTTCAACTCTGCCAGTTTGTTCCCATATTTCAATTGGATTTAATGCAGGCAACAAAAATTCCTGTGCCCCAATTGCATTCATTTCCTCGCGGATCACATTTACAACCTTTTGATATATCCTTAGTCCCAAAGGCAGAAATGAAAATATTCCCGAAGCTAATGGACGAACAAGCCCCGACCTTAACATTAATCGATGTGATGGAATAATAGCATCGTTTGGAACTTCCCGAAGTGTTGGTATAAAATAATGATTTTGTCTCATTTTCGTTTATTCTATTATTTACAATAATTAAAAATCAAAATTAACTATATTTTTTTTAAAAATTGTATTATAATTGAAAAAAAAATCGTAATTTTGTAATTCTTAAAAAATTGAATGAGATATGGCTAAACAACAATCATTTGGTGACAAATTAAAGAAAAAGAAGATTGCCGAAAAACCAACAGTTAAAATCATCAAGGGATACAAAGGTGATGATGGCAATACCCACTTTTTAGAAACTTTCGTTAAAGTTGACGAAGTAGCAAATGTTGACAAATTAGAGATAACAAAATAAGGTAGCATAAATGAAAAAAGGTATTCATCCCTATTATCATACAGTTGAAGTCGTGATGACTGACGGAACTGTTTTTAAAACACGCTCTTGTTATAAAAAAGATAAAATGGTTTTGGAAATCGATTCTAAGTCCCATCCATTTTTTACTGGGAAGCAAGTACTTGTCGATACTGCTGGTCGTGTTGATAGATTTAACAAACGATTGGAAAGAACTAAACAAATTAAGGAGAACAAAACGAAATGAACAGTTTATTTCCATTACAACCAGAATCTAACCAAAAAGGAAAGCAACGAGTTTTCAAAAAGAGAGCTAATCCAATAAAAGGTCAAAAATTAATCGACCATTTAGATACAAAGTTTCTTAACAGATTTATTAACGATCAAGGTAAAATCTTACCAGCAAGAATTACTGGCGTTTCGGCTTATCAACAACGCAGAGTAAAAAAAGCAATTAAACATGCGCGACATCTTGCTTTATTACCATTCGTTGGTTCAGATTTGAACTAAAAAGAAAAAAATAAATTAATTATGTAAAACAGGCGAAAAGCCTGTTTTTTTTATTTCTATTTACAGAAATTGACAATCTTGAAACTATATATCACAATATTAACTAATTGGTTTAAAATTCAACTTTCAAACGGATAAACCTTTCATTCCGTAGCGTTTTTCGAAATATTTTGCTAATCTTACAAATGGAAGTCCTATCAGCAAATATATTATTGCAACTATGATTCCAGTGCCTAAGTAATCGAAGTAAGTTGCCGCAACCTGATTGTAAACTTTAGTTAATTCAACCATAGTTATCACAGATACTAATGAGCTATCTTTGAGTAATGAGATAAAATCGTTTGTAACAGG
>CAYOPF010000101.1:0-3969 GCA_964405755.1 uncultured Chloroherpeton sp. | reverse complement strand
AATTACTATTTTAAATGATTGTGGAAAAATAATATAACGGAGTGCCTGTCTTCGTCCCATTCCCAGCGACAAAGCAGCTTCCATTTGTCCGCGGGCTATTGCGACCAAACCAGCTCGATAGTTTTCGGCTTCGTATGCGGCGTAATTAATCCCAAGACCAACTATTGCTGCCAGCATAGGAGAAAATTTGATTCCAATACTTGGTAAAGCATAAAAAATAATAAAAAGTTGAATTAATAAGGGAGTTCCCCTAATTACTTCGATAATACCTGTGGTTGTAATTGATATCCATTTTGGTCCAAAAATCTTCATAATTGCTAAAAAAGAACCAAGAATTATTGCCAACATCATAGAAATTATCGATATTGTTAAAGTAACGAGAGTAGCTCGACCAAATAACGGCATTACGGATATATATCTTTCAAGTCGCTCGATCAAACTTACTCCGAGAGTATTAAACTGAACAAAATTATCCCATTCACTCTTCTGATAAATTTTCTGAGAAAAATCACCCCATTTATTTGCTAAAACAGAATTCCAAAGATTCCATTTTTCTAGAATTTCTCTCATTTCTCCAGTTTCAATCATCTGAGATAAAGCTAAATTAACCCGTTCCAGCAGTTGTGGATTATTTTGGTGAATTGCTACCGCATAAACAACTTCGCCAAAAGGTTCACCAACCATTTTAAGTTCAGGATGGATTGCAGTGTAATAAAGTGCAATGGGATAATCTACTAATGCAGCGTCTATTCTCCCATTCGCAAGGTCTTCGAAAGCATTGACTTCCCCTTCGTAGCTCAATAGTTTTATATAATCGAAACCTCTCAAAATTCTTTCTGCAAGTGAGTTTTTTAATGCTCCAACACCCTTTCCATGTAGATCCTCCATTTTGTGAACTTTGTAATCGCTTGTTCTTACAACAAGTTGTTCGAATGTATGATAATAAGGAATTGAAAACAGTACTTCTCTCTTTCGGTCCTCGGTTACCTCGATTCCATTAATTACTGCAACATAGTCACCTCTCGACAATCCAGGAATAAGTCCATCCCATTGGTTTTGGATATGTATAGCTTTCATATTCATTCTATTTGCAAGTCTGTTTGCAATGTCGTATTCGAAACCCTTTAATAGGGATGGATTCTTTGCATCTTGAAATATATATGGAGCATTACTTTCGGCATCTGCTGCCCAGCGAAAATATTCCTGACCAAGCAAATTTGCTTGAATAATTACTAAAAATATTAATACAAATTTTTTCATTTTGCACCTTAATTAGCAAAGATTTTTAGATAATTATTTGTTCGTTCATCCTGTGGGTTTTCTATCATTTTTTCAGTAGAATTGTGCTCAACTATCTCTCCAGCATGAAGATATACCAGTTCATCGCATACTTTGCGGAAAAAGAAAAACTCGTGCGACACAACTAATTGGGTTATTCCTTCGTTTTTCAAATTATTTAACACTTCGATAATTTCTACTACATTTTCGGGGTCCAAGGCAGAGGTTGGTTCGTCGTACATTATTATTTTGGGTGATTGTGCTAATGCCCGAGCAATTGCAACTCTTTGCTTTTGTCCACCAGAAAGATGATGAGGATATCGGTTCTTATATTTAAGCATTCCAACTTTTTCCAATACTTTTTCGGCAATTGAAATAGCTTCATCCTTATTTAGTTTTTGTACAATCATTAGTGGCTGAGCCACATTATCCAAAACTGAAAAATGAGGAAACAGGTGCAATTCCTGAAATACAAATCCAACTTTTGCTCTAACCTTATAAATTTCCTTTTTATATCCATTCATCAACTCATTTTCTGCAGTAAAAATACGAAAAGGATTATCACTATTATCGACCTCGCTCCTTACTTTCTTGGTCAATAAATCAGCATTGACTTCAATATTATCGATTGTGATTTTGCCACTATCTATTGAATCTAAAAAATTGAAGCAACGTAATAATGATGTCTTACCACTACCCGATTTTCCAATAATTCCCACAATTTTCTTAGGTTGAATCTGCAAATCAATGTTTTTAAGAATATGGATTTTGTTTTTTGATAAATTAATTTTTTCAACTGAAATAATTGGAGTTGTCAAAATTTCCTCAAATTTTTTGTAATTATATTTTTTGCAAATTAATGTATAAAATCTTTTTGTAGTAATTTTGAATAATTTTTTTTTGAAAATTTATGCAAGAAATAAATAAAATACCTCGCAAGCCTGATTGGTTGAAAATTAAAATAAATTTAAGAGATAACTTTCGGGATGTTGCAGACAACCTAAAAAACAAAGGTATACACACAATTTGCACTGATGGAGATTGTCCAAACAAATTCGAGTGTTGGGCTCGTGGAACTGCTACAATTATGATTTTAGGAAAAATTTGCACCCGTCATTGTAAGTTTTGCAACGTAACCCCAGGAAAGCCTTTGCCAGCAGATATTGAAGAACCAACGAAAGTTGCTCTATCTATTAAAGAAATGGAATTGAAACATTGCGTTATAACATCTGTTGATCGCGATGATTTACCCGGTTTTGGTGCAGCACATTGGGCCGAGACAATTAGAAAAATAAAAGAACTCAACCCAGGAATTACCATCGAAGCACTAATTCCCGATATGAATGGTTCAAAAGAATTTTTAGATATAATTTTGGAATCTGAGCCAAACGTCATTTCGCATAACTTGGAGACTGTCGAACGATTAACCACAAAGTTGCGAAGCAAAGCTAGTTATAATCGAAGTTTGTCAGTTTTGGAACATATTGCAAAAACAGGATGGATTGCAAAATCTGGAATTATGGTCGGTGTTGGTGAAACTTTTGATGAAGTTCTCAAAACTATGGATGATTTACTTTCTATAAATTGCCGAGTAATGACAATAGGTCAGTATCTGCAACCAAGCTTAAAGCATTATCCAGTTGTTGAATATATTCACCCAGATGTTTTTGCACAATACAAACAACTTGGGTTAGAAAAGGGATTTCAGTATATCGAAAGTGGTCCGTTGGTCCGCTCTTCCTATTTTGCAGAAAAGCATATAAATGTAACATTAAAATAAATTATGGGAATAGAATCAAAATTTACAGATTTAGGATTAATCCGTTATCAGGATGCATATAATTATCAAGAAAAAGTGCATTCGGAAATTATGAATGCCAAGTTCAATCGCAGTGCTCCCCGACCAGAGGAAATTATTTTTTGCGAACATAATCACGTTTATACTTTAGGAAAAAGTGGCGACCTGAACAATTTATTAATTGATTATATTCAATTACAGGCAAAAAATGCCGAATTCTATCAAACTAATCGTGGTGGTGATATAACATATCACGGACCAGGACAAATCGTTGGCTATCCTATTATCGATTTGGATGCCCGCAAAATTGGAGTAAAAAAGCATGTTTGGTCGTTGGAAGAAGCCGTTATTCAAACATTGAAAGATTATCAAATTGAAGCAGGAAGATTGGAGTGTGCAACTGGTGTGTGGTTGGATGTCGATCAAGTTGGCAAAACCCGTAAAATAAATGCAATTGGTGTTAGAGTTTCGAGAGGCATAACTATGCATGGATTTGCATTCAATATAAACACCGATTTATCGTATTTCCAACATATCAATCCCTGTGGATTTGTGGACAAAGGAGTAACTTCCTTACAAAATGAATTAGGTAAAACAATCGATATTAATGAAGTTAAAGATATATTACTAAAAAAATTGATTAAACTACTCGATATTGAATTAATTTGAGGTATATATGAATTATTGGTTAGTAAAATCCGACCCCGATACATATTCTTGGGATAATATGGTGAAAGATAGGCGAACTTTCTGGGATGGAGTTCGTAATTATCAGGCACGAAACTTTATGAAAGAAATGAAAATTGATGATTTTGTTCTTTTTTATCACAGCCAAAGCGACAAATCAATTGTTGGAATTACAAAAGTAGTTAAAGAACACTACCCCGATGCAA
>CAYOPF010000100.1:0-9373 GCA_964405755.1 uncultured Chloroherpeton sp. | reverse complement strand
CAAAATTTGAATAGTTATAAGTTGTTCCTGTTTGAACCTGACTAACAACAATTTGAGTGAAACTTGAGTTCTTGGATATTTCCAATGTATAATCAATTGTATTGGAAGTTGCTTGCCATGTAACAGTCCCACTGATTGGTTGATTGATTGAGCTGTTAGCTGGGGTTAATAATGTTACTTTTGAAGGAACATTGGATTGAGTAGTAAATTGCCATGTAGCCGACCATTGTCCAAATGAATTATCATCCCAAGCACGAACTTTCCAGTAATATAATTTGTTGCTTGCTAATAACTCAGCTCCTGTCAATGTATAACTTGTTCCAATAACAGTAGTTTTGTGAACAATTGGACTATTGAAAGAAGGATTATCTGCGATAATCAACTCGTAATGCGTTGACTTATTTATTGATTGCCAGCTAAATGTAGGTTGATAAACCACGTTGGTTGCATTGTTTGATGGAGAAACCAAAGTAACAGCATTGCCACTAAATAAATCAGTACCCCAAACGCCTCGTCCATAGGTTGATACTTTTAACGATGAATAATTGTATTGGATATTCAATTCAGTAACCTTAACTGTTGGCAAGCCGTCATTAAAGCTCTTCCATTGAGTTTGGCCCGGATCGAGATAAAATACTCCTATATCTGTACCTGCATATACTCTACCAGTATTTTTATGGTATTTTACATCATTTACTGGGACATTGGGTAAATTAAAACTTAAATTTACCCAATTAACTCCAGCATCGGTGCTATAATATACTTTCTGACCTGCAGTATAACCCGAAAACGATGCAAAGATTTGGTTCGGCATTGTTGGTACAAAATCTACAGAAGTTAATGTATTTCCGGAGGGTTTTGTTCTCGAAACCCAATTTGTTCCACCATTGGTTGTAAGCCAGAAATTAGCACCAGTACTAGCTACAATATAGTTTGCATTGTCGGGATCGGTATTTAATACATTCAAAGTTGAGCCACCAAATGATGAAATTTTTGTCCAATTTCCACCTCGATTCGTTGTTTTCCATACATCACGATATCCAACATAAATTGTTTGGTTATTAGTTGGATGCATTACATAAGGGGTGACCCAAGCTCCGGATTCTCCAAACATTGAAGGGGTTACCCAATCCCAGAAACTTGCACCATTATCGGAAGACATTTGAATACGACCATAATAAAGTGAACCGTATTGGTATTGTGTTGTAGAATGATCTATTAAACATTCCATACCGTCACCACCAATAACATCGTTCCAAGTGGAACTTACATAGTTTTTAGTACCATTATCTTGTGCTCCACCAATCCAAACATTTGCATTTGTTTGAGCTGCACCAATTTTATAAAATTGAGTGATTGCCAATCCAGCACCTAACCATTGGAATGTGCCGCCACCATTTGTTGACCTGTAAATACCACCATCATTACCATTGTAAAGGCGGTTTGTGCCAGGTACAAACCACAGATCGTGATGGTCGGCATGAACTTCGTTTGTACGATCTCCCCACCAGTGAGCTACACAATTCCAATTAACACCAGCATTTGTAGATTTCCAAATATTTACACCGCCAGTATATACTGTATTTGGGTTAGTTTGATCTACTGCAATACATAAATCATACCATGCTTGGCCACCAGAGTCGTTGCCATCGTAATTCCATCCTAACAGGTTTGGAGTTGTGGATTGAGTTGCCCAACTATCTCCCCCGTCAGTAGAGCGGTATAAACCCATAAAACCATTACTAAAGTTACCAGCTAAAGCATAAACATAATTTGCATTTGCAGGAGTTACTCCTAATGCAATTCTTCGAGTTGAAGTTGGGATACCGTTGGAAAGTAAAGACCAGCTTGCACCATCATTTGTAGTACGATAAACTGCAGATCCAGCAGCATATATTACAGATGGATTGTCGGGTTTGAACTCTAGATCCTTGATGGATATAGTACTGAATACTGTTGACCACGAATTTCCACCATCAGTAGTTTTCATTACGCCAAAACTACCACCAATATACATTGTATTTGGAGTGCTAGGATGAATTAACATTCTGCTTATTGTGTACTGATTTGATTGTTGCCAATTCAAACCAGTTTGACTCCAAGTCAGTCCACCATTAGTCGATTTCAGCACACCAATACTTTTAGTATCACCTGCATCGCCATCCCCAGTAGCAATAAAGATAATATTATTATTTGTTGGATGGATACAGATATCAGTGATACCTAAACTTCCAATATCGTCTGTAGTTGTTTGCCAAGTGTTGCCTCCGTTTGTGGTGTACCAAAATCCACCACTGGCAGCACCAATGTATATAATATTTGAATTCGTTGGATGTTCGCGAACCACATTAATTCTGCCCAACCCAGCATATCCGCCTGGTGAATCGAATGGACCTAGTGATGACCAGTTAGCTTGCGATTGTATAAAATTCTTTTTCTTTTTGTTTCCGTAAAGTTGCTCAAATTTTTGAGCTTCTAATATATCATTACCTGCTGGAGGAAATTCGCCAGTCGGAAACACTCTTTGTTCCCAGAAATATTCCCAACGTTTGAATGGTTTCCAACCAATACTTCGTTGTGTTGTGTCTTTACCTCGCCAATAGTCGTAGGCTGCTTGTTGAATTTCGTAGAAATTCCATTGATGCGATGTTCCCATCTCGGGTGATGGCAATCTGCTTTTCAGATTATCCATCCAAGGTTGCGATTTTAGAGCAGGTGCGAAAAACACCAATACAAATAGTATTAGTATTGATTTTGTAAATTTGTTCATAAAGAACCTCTTTATTTTTAAGACAATAAAATTCAAAATAATAAAACTGAGAACAGTATTCACATTTTATAGAAATTAAAATTAATAAATAATTATTAATAACGTATATATTTTCCAAAAAAAAATATAATTAAATTTTGGTATTGATAAAACCCCTGGTTTTTAAACAACATTTTTATATTCTAATTTATTGAAATTATTGGAATTTATTTTTTCGAATCATGTAAATAATTAATCAGTTTTTTGTAATTTTGTAAGATATTTTTTTGATACAATCAGAAAAACCAAATGTTTGAAAATTTACAAGAAAAATTAGAAATAGCCTTAAAACGGTTCCGTGGGCAAAATAAAATCACTGAAGACAATGTGAGCGAGGCACTAAAGGAAATTCGCAATGCATTGCTCGAAGCCGATGTAAGTTTATCTGTGGTTACCAAATTTTTGGATAAAGTAAAAGAAAAAGCTATTGGTGCAGAAGTAAGAGGCACCCTTTTACCCGAACAATTCATCGTCAAGATAGTAAATGACGAGTTGGTCGAGTTGATGGGTTCGAAGATGAAGGATTTAACCTTCTCGCCCAAACCTCCAACAATTATATTAGTTGCTGGTCTGCAGGGCTCTGGTAAAACTACTTTTTGTGGCAAATTAGCTAAGAATTTACGAAAACGCGGTCGTCATCCTCTACTTGTGGCAGCAGACGTTCATCGTCCTGCAGCTATTTTACAGTTGAAGCAACTAGCAGAACAAGTAAAGATTCCTGTTTATAGCGAAGAAGGCAAAGATGCGAGATCTGTATCCAAAAATTCTTTGGAATATGCGCGTAAATTTGGAAGAGATGTTGTGATAGTCGATACAGCTGGGCGAACCACCATCGATGAAGTAATGATGACCGAAGTTAATGACATTGCCGAAATGCTTCAGCCAACCGAAACTTTTTTTGTCGTTGATTCGATGATAGGTCAAGACGCTGTTGTTACAGCCAAAGCATTCAACGATGCTCTTTCTCTCACAGGAATAGTGCTTACAAAGTTGGATGGTGATACCCGAGGTGGTGCTGCTATATCTGTTTTGGATGTTGTTGGCAAACCAATCAAATTCATTTCCACAGGCGAAAAACTCGACTCATTGGAACCATTTCATCCAGAACGTATTGCTTCGCGTATCCTGGGTATGGGTGATATTCTTTCTCTTGTCGAAAAAGCCGAAGCACAAATTGACGAAAAAGAAGCAAAACAACTCGAAGAAAAAATTCGAAAGAATAAATTTACATTCGATGATTTTCTGGATCAGTTAAATATGGTTAAGAAAATGGGTCCATTGAAAGATGTATTGGGTATGTTGCCCGGTATGGACAAGGCAATGAAAAATGTTAATATCGACGATAAAGCATTTTCGAAAGGCAATCATTTATTCGATGACCAAAGCCGAACGCGACAATCCAAAAGTAATAAATGGTTCCCGAAGGATGAGAATTGCTCGCGGTAGTGGCACTTCGGTGCAAGATGTGAATAATTTGTTAAAACAATTTGAACAAATGCAAAAATTAATGAAAAACTACCTACACGGTAAGAAAAATAAATTTTTCCCTAAATTTCCAGGTTTGAATTAAAATTAAAATATAAAGGTATTAAAATGGTAAAATTAAGATTAAGAAGAAAAGGCGCCAAACATCATCCAGTTTACGATATTGTTGCAGTTGATGCACGTGCTAAAAGAGATGGTGCATTTTTAGAAAGATTGGGTTATTACGATCCAAACACAACCCCATCTACATTCAAAATTGACCACAGTCGTGCTATCTATTGGCTTAACGTAGGAGCGCAACCAACCTTAGTAGTTCATAATATTCTTAGTTACGATGGTGTACTACTTCGTCGGGCATTGGCATTCAAAGGCAAACCAGAAGAAGAAATTAACGAATCAGTCGAAAAGCATAAACAAATTGCAAAAGCCAGATACATGCGTCGTAAGGATTTGAGGAAGAAAAGAGTTGCTGCAAAGAAAAAAGCAGAAGCTGCTGCTACAGAAAAGAAAGACTAGTATATTAATAATTTAATTTTAAAAAGACCATTCATTAATAAATTGACGAATGGTCTTTTTTTTGGATAGAAGATTCTTGCTAAATTATTGCTGATACATTATTTTTTATTGATGATAGACATACCGGATAGTTGTGAAGACTTTACTACTCCAGAACCGCGATAATTAACAATACTTGCACCACTTGCTTTTACATCCAAAGTTTTGTTGATTGTGTGATTAACGAGGCTGGCACCGGAAATATCGCAAGCAAAATTGTCGATGGAGAGATCAAATCCATTCGAAATGCTGGCACCACTCGAAATTAGTGAATATAACCCAGTATTACCTTGCAAAGTAAGAATACTTGCACCGGAAATGTCGGCAGTTAGAGTTTTTAATTTACAATTAGATGAAAAAATACTTGCACCAGATAAACTTAACGAAAGGTTGTCGTTTTCAATCAAATTTGTAACATTGAATTTAGTTGCACCGCTCCCCGTTACTGATGTGATTTTTTTTGCAGAAACTTTGACCAGGATTTTTGTTCTACTTGCAAATTCAACATTCTTTTGTGGTTCAATTACCAATTTGTTACCTATTTTCGAGATAATAATATATTGATGTATGTTTTCATTAGTTTCAACAATTACTTTCTCATCCGAATCTAAAGTTAAAACAACTTCGAAACCACCATGAGCTTCGATTTTTTCGACGTTTTCGAATTTTCTTTCTACACTTTTCACCTCACCTTCAGGTTCGATATACGTGTCTATTAAACTATTCTGGCAACCAGTGATTAACATAAACATAAGGAAAGATAACAACATTAAAATTTTCTTCATATCAAAATCCAATTATTTTATAGTATATTTTACGAATAGCATCAAAAAAAGTTACTTTATTGTAATAATTAAACTAAAAAATAGATAATTTGCATTTTTTTTGAAATTTAGTGGTGGAAATATGAGCAAATTCTTAAAAATAAGTAGAATCTGTTTTTTTTGCTTTTTCATTTTAATCCTTTACTATGAATATTCATTTGGATTGGACTTTGTTTTTAAAGATCCACAATATTCCTTTCAAGCACTTAGGGCAATTAGTATGGCACCTAGTGGAGCTGCAGATGTTGGGGAAATAATGATGACATTGAGTAAAATTGAAGAAGGTAACGATGAAAGTTGGTACAGAGAGTGGTACAGCCTGGCAAACCAAAGAGAAACTGCTGCAAAGGACTTCGAAAATAGAGGTAAAATTATTTCTGCGAGGTATGAATATTACAAAGCATCAAACTACTATCGAACTGCAGAATTTTTTTTACATACAAACATAAACGATACCAGAATAGTTCCAACCTGGAAAAGTAGCAAGGATTGTTTTCTTAAAGGAATAAAGTATGAAAACCATTTTGTTGAGGAAATAAAAATACCTTTCGAAGATTCATATCTTCCAGGATACTTCGGACGGGTGGATCAAACAAAAATCAAAAGACCACTCCTCATTATCCAAACAGGTTTTGATGGAACAAAAGAAGAAATATATATGGGAATTGCTCGTTCTGCTATCGAAAGAGGTTATAACGTTTTAGTTTTTGAATGTCCTGGACAAGGAGAAGTAATACGATTGCAAGGAATACCATTCAGATACAATTGGGAAACTGTTCTCACACCCGTTGTTGATTATGCTGTAAAAATAAAGGAAGTTGACTTAAAGAAAATTGCGGTTATGGGTATCAGTTTTGGTGGTTACTTAGTTCCCAGGGCAGTTGCTTTCGAAAAACGGGTTGCTGCTATGATAGCAAATGGTGGAATATATGATTTTCATGCTTCTGCAAAATTACCACCTCAATTAGATGCAAATTTAGATAATGACGATGTTGCTAAAGAAATTGACCAATATTTATATGCACAAATGAAAACTAACCCCTCTACTCGTTGGGCTATGAGTAATGCATTATTTACTTTTAAATTGGAAAAACCAAGCGATTGGCTAAGAGCAACCAGAAAATATACAATGAAAGATATTGCTAACAAGATTTCTTGCACAACCTTGATTGTGGATTCAGAAGAAGACAAAGATTTGCCTGGGCAATCCAAGCAACTTTATGATGCACTCACCTGTAAGAAAGAGTATTTGCTTTTTAAAGCTTATGAAGGAGCCGGCGAACATTGCCAAATAGGAGCTTCAATTATTTCCAACAATAGGATTCTGGACTGGTTGGACGAAGTATTAAAATAAAAATAATAAAAAAAGCATATTATATAAATATTTCTCATTATGAATAATAATCAAGTTAATAAAGACTATATTTCCCGAATTAATAAAGCAATAGATTATATTATCAGCAATTTGGATAAAGAACTGACTTTAGAGCAAATCTCATCTATTGCAAATTTCTCAGTGTTTCATTTCCATAGGATTTTTAAATCGATTACAAATGAAACTTTGTACAAATTCATATTTAGGTTAAGAATGGAGAAAGCAGCTTCCTTATTAATCAGCCATCCTGGCAAGTCTGTATTTGAAGTAGCTTTGGATTGTGGTTTTTCAACACCTTCGTCATTTGCCAAGGCATTTAAGGATTATTACGGTTTATCAGCTACAGATTGGAAAAACGATAATTTGCCATCAAAAAGCAAGATTGGACAATTAGATAGCAATTTCGACAAATTGGATAGCAATATATACAAAGTTTACCCGAATTCTCCTTCGTATTTTTGTTTTGAATTAATTAACGATTCCAACAAATTTATTTGGAGAAACAATATGAACTCAACTAATGAACTTCAGACAACTATCGAAGTTAAGAAACTCGAAGAAATGAATGTTGCTTACATTCGCCACATTGGTCCTTATGCAGGAGACGGACAACTGTTCGAAAAGCTTTTCGGGAAATTGTTTATGTGGGCAGGTCCACGTGGTTTAATTCAATTCCCAGAAACCAAGTCTATGACTATTTATCACAACGATCCCGAAATTACCGAAGATGAAAAACTGATGATTAGTGTTTGCATAACAGTTCCAGAAGGTACAAAGACCGAAGGAGAAATAGGGACGATGAAAATTCCGGCAGGTGATTATGCAATGGCTTATTTTGAATTGCACCCACATCAGTATGGCGAAGCATGGCAAATGGTCTATGGCAAATGGCTTCCGCAAAGTGGTTATCAACCAGACGATCGGCCCTGTTTTGAACTATATCTTAATAATCCAAAGGATCATCCAGAAGGTAAACACATTGTTATGATATGTGCTCCAGCTAAGCCATTATAATATTAGCATCTCATATTTCAAAATAAGTTTGGCTGTCTCAATACACGAGGCAGCCTTTTTTTTTAATTTTAAGAAATAAAAATGTTATAGTTTCATCATAATTGAACTAATGGTAGTGTTTTTCAGCTTTCTAACCTTATGTAATCATATCAGCCATACCTAACAATTTTTACAATATTTTTTAGTTTAAAAAGTTTATAATTTGTTATATTTTTTTTGGTAATAAAGATGAACTTGGAATTAAAAATTAATGAAGAATTAAAAAACGCTATGAAAAATCAGGACAAAGTCCGTATGGATGCTTTACGTTCGATTCGTAGTGCAATTATCGAATTTAATAAAAGTGGTGCCGACCACGAAATGACAGAAGACGAAGGAATAAAAATGCTAAATTCATTGGCAAAAAAGCGGAAGGAAGCCATCGAGATGTACGAAAAAGGAAACAGACTCGATTTGATGGAAAAGGAACAAGCTGAATTGGTGGTAATCCAGGAATTCTTGCCTCAACAATTGGATGATGCAACGGTCGAAGCTGAGTTGAAGCTGATGATTTCCGGAATCAACGCAACGGCTAAAGATTTTGGCCGATTGATGGGTGCTGCTATGAAAAAATTTGCTGGTCGTGCAGATGGGTCGCAAGTACAAACTATATTAAAAAATCTTTTAAATTAAAATGGACGATACTAAAGAAATACAGTCAATTTCCGACTTGCAAAACATAGCCTTAAAGGAATTAGAATATTATCAGGTTTTGGCTCTTATATCAAAACTATGCATATCAGATTTAGGTCGGGAAATTATAAACAATCATCGTCCGTTCGACGATAAAAAATTACTCGAGAAAGAGTTGTCGCAAGTTGAGGAATTCCGCAACTTACTTCTAAAAGGCGAAGAATTACCAATTTCCAATCTGTCGGACATTAAAGATGTTATATATCGCAGTAGAATAGCAAACGCAGTGTTGGGCACTGGTGAACTTTTATTTATTTTTAGTTTACTACGGGTATCTCGTTTGGTAAAAAGTTTTATTTTATCACGACAGGAATACCTACCAATTGCTTATGAGCCTGCCACTCATTTGATCGACAACAGATTACTGGAAAAACATATAGACGAAGCGATCGATGAAACAGGAGCAGTTCGCGATACAGCATCGCGCCAGCTTGCCGCAATTCGCAAGGAAATCAACGATACTAGAGCACAGTTACGTCGACGACTGGAAAGATTGGTAAAAAAATATTCTGAGGAAGAATTTACTCGAGAAGAATTCTTTACCATTCGCGAAGGACGCTTTGTTTTGCCAATAAAAGT
>CAYOPF010000099.1:7507-9469 GCA_964405755.1 uncultured Chloroherpeton sp. | reverse complement strand
TAAAATTTGGGACAGATGGATGGCGTGGATTAATTGCACGCGATTTTACTTTCGAAAACGTTAGAATTGCCGCAATGGCCACAGTAAATTATTTCAAAAAACAAGGAACAGATAATTTAACTGCTGTAGTAGGTTACGATACTCGCTTCTTGAGCAAACAGTTTGCTGAGGAAGTAGCTTGTGTGTTCGCCGAAAATGGCATAAAAACTTACCTCTCGCAAGGGATTTCTTCAACACCACAGGTAAGTTTCTGTACAAACAAATTTAATGCTGATATAGGTATTATTATCACTGCTTCGCATAATCCTGCAGAATATAGTGGATATAAACTTAAAGCAACTTATGGCGGACCTTCTGCACCCGAGACAATTGCTCAAGTTGAAGCAGAAATCCCCTCTTTGATGAATAATTCATATACATTCAACTTAAGAACATTGCAAGAATATATCGAAAGTGGATTAATTGAATACCGAAATTTCAAAAATGAATATTTGCAATATATTCGTACAAAAATTGATATTGAAGGTATAAATAATTCGAAATTGAAAATAATATTCGACCCCATGCACGGTGCTGGGATCCAAACACTAGGCTATTTATTCCCCTATGTTAAAGAAATACATTCGGACTATAATCCCAGTTTTGGCGAAATCGACCATCCCGAACCAATCGAAAGTATGCTTGGAACTTTAATGACTCTGACTTCACAAGGATACGATATAGGTTTGGCTTCCGATGGAGATGCAGATAGATTGGGGTCAGTTGATGAGCAAGGAAACTTTGTGGATGCCCACAAAATTTATATGTTAATTTTAAAATATTTATATGAATTCAAGGGTCTTCGTGGCAAAATTGTTAAAACAGTATCGCTCACTTCAATGGTGGATAAATTTGCTCAAAAATATGGGATTGAACTTATCGAAACTCCGGTAGGATTTAAATATGCTGCCGACTTAATGTCGCAAGGCGGCGTACTTATTGGTGGCGAAGAATCGGGTGGTTTGGGAACTTGTCTGCATATTCCCGAAAGAGATGGGATTTTCAATGGTTTATTGTTGATCGAAATGATGCTGAATCGTGGCAAAAAACTATCAGAATTAGTTAAAGAACTCAACGATGAGTTTGGAGAACATTATTTCTTGAGAATTGACCAAAAGGTTACTGAAGAACAAAAAACTGCTATATTGAATGCCGCTTCGCTTAATCCCGAAAGTGTTGGAGAATTCAAGGTATTAGATATCAATAAGCGTGATGGATATAAATTTATCGTCGAAAATGGATGGTTATTAATACGTGCCTCGGGAACAGAACCCTTGATAAGATTTTATGCCGAAGGTGATTCCAGAGAAAAAGTTGAAACTTTGATACATTCAGCTTTAAATTGGAAATAAATTGAATCAATTATATATTTACGGAAGAAAACCAATAATAGCCGCACTTCGTTCGGGGGCGGCTGTTTCGAAAATTTACATTACATTTGGAGCGAAAGGCGACGAAATTGATTTGATTTATACTCTTGCTAAAAGAGCAAAGATTTCTGTTACTCAATATGACAACAGCAAATTCAACAATCTCTTACGGAATAATAATCTCGAAAAAGAAAACCATCAAGGAATTATTGCATTGAAAGAAATTGGTCAATCCCTTCCATTATTTCAATTATTGGACGAAGCTTTAATGCAAGAAGAAAATCCTTTGCTGGTGATGTTGGACGAAATTCAAGATCCGCATAATTTAGGCTCTATTGCAAGAACTGCCGAAGCTGCTGGCGCTCGAGGCTTGATTATTACAGAATCTGAATCATCCCCTATCACTCCAACTGCTTTTAAAGTATCTGCAGGGGCGTTGGAATATCTCCCCTATTCAGTTGTAAAAAATGTAAATCAAACCTTATCCACTATCAAGGAAAAAGGATTTTGGTTAGTTGCAACCGACTCTGTTGCACATGATAGCTACAATGAA
>CAYOPF010000099.1:0-7479 GCA_964405755.1 uncultured Chloroherpeton sp. | reverse complement strand
AAAAGGTATAAGGCCGATTATCAAAAAAAGTGCAGATCAACTTGTTAAAATACCTTTATTTGGAAAAACCGAATCTTTGAATGCTTCGGTTGCATCAGGAATTATAATTTTTGAAATCGTAAAACATAAGGTACAAAAATGAAAGAATTAGTGTTTACTAATGGCAAAACTATGCCAGTTGGAACGATGTTTGGCATCGGACAAAATTATGATAAACACGCTCGCGAAATGGGTTCAACTCTTAAGCGTGGAGAAAAGATCATTTTTATAAAACCATCGTCGAGTTATGTTCCTGATGGAGGCGTAATTCTATTACCAAAAATCTCGAATGAAGTCCATCATGAAGTGGAATTAGTAGTTGTAATTGGACGAGAATGTAAAAATGTAAGCAAAGAAGATTCCTGGGATTATATTGCTGGCTTTGCTGTTGGAATTGATGCTACACTGAGGGATTTGCAAAAATATGCCAAAGAAAAAGGGCTTCCTTGGGCAATTGCTAAGGGATTTCGCACATCTGCTCCAATCTCTAGAGTTGTTCCTATAGACAATTTTGAAAGAAACAAAAATGATTTCGAATTTGAATTGAAAATCAACAACGAAACCCGTCAAATTGGCAACACATTGGATATGATTTATACTGTTGGTGAGTTAATTGAATTTTTGTCTTCAATTTATGATTTAGAACCTGGGGATATAATATTTACGGGCACACCCGAAGGTGTTGGAAAATTGAAGGATGGAGATCAGCTCTTTGCTCAATTAAAAGGATATATTGATTTAAGAATAACTGCAATTGCTGAATAATTGAAAGAAAAAGTTGAACTTTTCAACTAGTTAGATGATGTCTTGACTATAAGAAATCTATTCTTTCTTTTCGATTACGATCAAAATTTTGTCGCTATCCACTTGTTCTTTTTCGTTACAGTTTATTTCTTTGATGTAACCCGAAATTTGTGAATATAATGTTGTTTCCATTTTCATAGCTTCGACAATTAATAACGGAGTTGCTTCTCCAATTACTTGATTTTCTTCTACCATAATTTTAACAATATTCCCTGGCATAGGAGCAGTAACTTCTTGTCGGTTTAGGTTTTCGTTATCAATTGATTCTTCTCGGTCGTCATCAACTAAATCAAATTTGAAAGAATAACCATCAATCCATATGAATACACCTTTTTTATCAGTTGCACTATATGCCTTATGTTTAATTCCATCAATCCAAATATAAGAAAGATTATCATCAACTTTTTCGAATTGATATTTAACAGAATTATTGTTTATCGAGGCAATTAATTCATTGTTTTGGTTTTTGCTTCCAATTGCATAAATGTGATTATTATATTTTATTTTCATATTTTTAACTCTTTTAAATTATTTCCCACTTGCCGATTTCTAACCATGGGTTTGATTGAACTGAATTGTTTTGTATATGAATAGTATTTCTCTTTTGTGAAGTCGATTGTAAACCAGCAATTGCCATTGCAGCATGTTGAATATTTTCGGACGGCTTCGAGGAAATTTGGAAATCTTGTAAAAATCCAGTATTAATATTACCCTTGGTATATTCCGGATGTTGAAGAACTTCTATCATAAATGCATTTGAAGTTTTAACTCCGAAAATAACATTTTCTTTCAGCGCATTAATCATTCTAATTCGAGATTCCTCACGATTCTCACCAAAAGTAATAAGTTTTGCCAAAATTGGATCATAATGAATTGGTACTTCGAAACCTTGCTTAACGCCGTTATCGTATCTTACGCCAACTCCCTTAGGTTCTTGGAAATATGTAATTAATCCAGGACTTGGAAAATAGTTATTATCTGGATCTTCGGCATAAATTCTACATTCTGTGGAATGACCCATCTGCTTAATTTCCGATTGAGTGTATGGCAATTTATCACCGTTTGCTATATTAACTTGAAGCTTAACCAAATCTATCCCAGTAGTCAATTCAGTAACGGGATGCTCTACTTGAATACGAGCATTCACTTCGAGGAAATAATAATTAAGATTATTATCAACTAAGAATTCCACAGTACCAATATTGTCGTAATTCGCAGCCTGAGCAACGCGAATTGCAGTTTCTCCCATTTGTTTTCGCAACTCAGGAGTCATAATCGGCGAAGGTGTTTCTTCAATTATTTTTTGATGACGGCGTTGGATGGAGCATTCACGTTCATTTAGATGTATTGCATTGCCATGCTTGTCGCAAGCTATTTGGAACTCAATATGGCGAGGAGATTGAATGTATTTCTCGAGAAAAATCACATCGCTACCAAAAGCGGAGATAGATTCCCTCATTGCGGCTTCGACAGCAGGTTTCAAATCTTCTATCGTCCAAACGACTCTCATACCTTTGCCTCCACCTCCGTCGGAAGCTTTAACGAGAACGGGAAAACCAATTTCTAAGGCAATTCTATCGAATTCATCAAAATCCTTGCTACCCCCCTTCATACCTGGGCAAACTGGAACTCCGGCTTCAATCATTGCAATTCGAGATTGCACTTTAGAACCAAGCAATTTCATAGCTTGCCAATTGGGACCTATAAATGAGAGACCTGATTCTACTACTTTTTTGTTGAATTCCCATTTTTCCGAGAGAAAACCATAGCCAGGATGGATTGCATCGCATCCATTTTCCAATGCAGTTTGTATTATCTTTTCCTGATTTAAGTATGATTCCGAAGCTTTGGATTCTCCAATAAATATAGCTTCATCAGCCATCTCTTTATGCAAAGCATTTTTGTCTGCCTCGGAATATACAGCCAATGTTGTTATCCCCATTTCTTTAAGAGATCGAATTATACGGACTGCAATTTCTCCTCGGTTTGCTATTAATATTTTCTTGAACAAATTTTCTCCGTTTGCAAATTATCAATTAGTAAATTAATCAAAAGAAATGGATTTTATGTTGTACATTTCATCCGAAATAACTTTCATTTCATTTTCGAACTCATTTAGTTCATCTCGGTTCCATTCCAAAACCTTCATCCAGCGATTATCCTTGCCTGCTAATCGAGTAAAGAATAATCTGGCTACAAATCTATTTTGGTCGATATTTTGCTTTGATAGTATTAAAGAATAGAATTTCATTTGTAAGGAATAATAATCTACTTTGGCTAAATATTCATCGTCAGAATCAATTTTGTTATTTTTCCAATCCCAAATTTCATAATTACCGTTTTCGTCCTGAAAAAGCAAATCCAAAACAATATCTACATAACGTCCATCCCAATAATAATAAAATGGTATTTCAAGCTTGGATTTTAAAATAGTATCAATTCTATCTTTAATATATTCAGTTGAAAATACTCTTACGATCTCATCCTCGATATCGTCAATAATCTCGGGTTGGACTTCCTTATTCAAGTGTTTTGTTATTTCTAATCGTAAATATTCGCTGTTTATATTTCCACTTTGGCACCAATTATGTATATTAGCAATTATATTATGAATTATTGTTCCTCGTTCTTTGCCTCTCAAACCTTCTTTAAAGTTAGTTGATTCTTTTTCTAATAATTCAAGATAGTCTAAATTAAAACCAACAATATACTTTAAAAAATATTCCTTTTTGTCCTTATGGTACTGCTGAATTCTTGTAGCCGAAATATGTTGATCCTGATTGGGGTATTCTACTTTTTGGGTCAATACTATTGGATTTATTGTCTTTCTGTCCTCAGAGTAATCCAAATCTTGTTTGTAACTAAAATTATTCAATATTTCTATAGGTATTGTTATCAACTGACTTCTAGTATCTTGGTCTGGTAAGGAAATATTTAGGGTTTCTGATTTTTCAATTATTTGATCCTTTTCGAAACTTGATAGATTATCTGAACCTAATTCCTGATTATTATCATCACTAAAGTCGAGTGTAAAAACAAATTTACCATTTTCTAAATGATTCTTATAAAGAATTGGAAAGTAGAATGAACCAAAACCTTTGCTCATCGATTTAGAATAATCTCCATCTTTATCTTTTTTAATTAAACTAGATATTATTAGCAAATCCTTTGCTCTTGTTGCTGCCACATAAAACAAACGTTTTTCTTCTTCATATTCGATTAATTGCTGACGTTTTTTAATGAATGAATACAAGGGTGAAGTGGCATCCTCTCTTGAATTTGCTAAAATATTATATTTGATATTCGGGAATTTGTTGTTAAAAAATGTTAGTCGTGTCTGCAGATTTGTAGAAAAGTCTGCGTGGTAAATGAAAACAACAGGAAATTCCAACCCTTTCGCTTTGTGCATCGTTAGAATGTTTACAGCATTTTCGGGGGATATTTCTAATTCGGAACTAATCTCCGACGATTCTTGAATTAATTCCAATTCGTACAATAATTCGCCAACTGAATTAATTCCAGTGGAACAAATACGATCGACCAGAGTTTTGAACTTATTTATATTTTTGTAGATAATATTTCTTGAAGGGAAATTTACAAACATTTCCTCATAATTTGTAATTCTAAGTATATTAGTAACTAAATCTTTAACAGTGTAGAATTCTTTTTTAATAAATATTTCATTTAAAATGGATTGTACTCTATTAACCTTTGGATTTATGTTCTCTTTTTTATTGGTATGTTTTAAAAATATATTCCAAAAAGAACCGCTATTTATTGAATCATTTGAAATAATGTTGTATAAAACTTGGTCTTCCAAATTAAAGAAGTAAGATTTGAGAACTGACATAAAATAATAATTATCATTTGGATTATGTATAAATCTTAGAAATGATAATATATCAATAATTTCCTGCGTTTCGAAAAAATCCTCAGCACCAGTTAAATTAAATGGTATTCCGTTTCGGTCCAATGCTTTCACGAGATTATTTATTAAGCTGTTCTTACGAACCAAAATAGCAATATCAGAAAAAACAAGTTCACGTTCTGCTTTCAGTTTTGTATCATAAATCTGAACTTTATTATTGATAATATACTTGATATAATCGCTAACAGAATTGGCTTCATCAAGATTATCCCTTTCTTTATTGATTGTTTCGTTTTGATTAGTATTTTCTTCAGACTCATTTTCGGATGATTGCTCATTATTCTTCTCTGGGTTCTGCTCGATGATAATTGTATTCAAAAATTTCACTGAACCGTATTTGAATAGCTCAGATAAATATGGCGAGAGCATTTTTGTATTAGTATTAAAATAGGGGTTATACCTTGAATAATTTAGGTGATTGTAGTCAACTTCAAAACCTGTACTCGAAGAATTAGTCATTAGTTTGCTGAAGATATGATTAACAAATGCAGCATTAGCAACATTCAGCCTGTAGCTACTCGAAAGTTCCAATTTACCAAAATTCTGTTCAGTAATAATACTGTGAAAAGCAGCTTTGGGGTTTTGGTCAGAGTATTTTATTAGTTCCCTATTCTTTTCCTCCATAAGTTTGCTTGCCGAATTAATCACGCGAACATCGGCATTGCGGAAGCCATAAATACTTTGTTTTGGATCTCCAACTAAAAATAAAAATTTATGTGTTTTTCCTAACGAAAAAGCTAGTTTCTGAAAAATCTCAAATTGTTTAGCATCAGTATCCTGGAACTCATCAATTAAAAAGTAATCGTATTTTTCAGAAAGTTTTGCAACTATTTCATCATTTTCAAGTAATTCAATTACTTTATAAATCATATCGTTGTATGTAATTAAAGAATTCCGTCGCTTATAATTTTCAATTTTTTGATATAATGATCGTGCAAAACTCGCAATATTACGCATAAGTTCAAAGAAAACAACTATATTATCATTATTCCCAGATTTGGTTAAACTCTCTAACTCTTTTAGAAGATTACCCACGAATTCGTATTCTTGATTAGATAATATTGCTTTGATATATAATGAATTGCCCACATATTTCAGCTTTTTTAAATCACTAAGTAAAATGTATAGTTGATGCAAATCTTTTTTGGAAATGTGCAAGTCCAATTGAGTCAAAATATTAAAAAGAATTTCCATTTTATCCTGATTTTTAGGAGAAAACAAGTTTGTATTGCTTTGGATAGAATCTTTATTTTTGGTTAAAAAATCAGTTATAATCTCTATATAGCCCGAAAATATTTCTTCCATAATTTCTTGGTTGGATTGATTATAAAACCCCTCCACATCGTTAAGCAAAATGGAATTATCTACCATCATTTTAACAAGTTCATTAAATTTGCTTTCGGAAATAACTTCAAATATGAATTTATAGTTTTCATCCAACTCCATCACGTCTTCAAGCGTATCGTCGAAATATTCTAAATATATTTTTTTGAATTGATATTCTTCTATGACCGAAAAATTTGGATTATAGCCAATATTAACAGCATACTCAGATAAAATCTCTTGACAAAAACTATGTATTGTTTGAATTTTGGCACTCGAAATTCTCTCCCTCATCATAACCAACTTCATATACACATCGTTTTTATCAACACTACCAATGTTCTCAATTTGCCGATTTAATGTTTGTACAATTCTTTCACGCATTTCTGAGGCAGCTTTTCTGGTAAAAGTAATTGCCACAACTCGTTGAATTTCATCAAGTGGACGCTCTGCAATTAAGTGATAGAATTTTTCGACTAATACTGCGGTTTTTCCCGACCCAGCATTGGCAATCAATAACTGATGGAGATTGTTTTCTAAAGCATTTTGTTGTTGAATATTGTATTCCATAAGAAGAGATTTATAAATAATGCAAATTAAGAAAAAAATAAAAAAGATGGGATTGTCTCACGACAGCCCCATCCACAGAACTTGTTATGGCAAGTCCAAATTATTAATACTCTACCGTAGACTATTACGTCTTTTACACTCAAAAAGTTACATCGATTATGAATATTTTTGATTATTATGTTATTTATAAACCATTTAGAGTGTTGAGCCAATTTCGTGCTGTGGAAAATAAAAGTACTCTTTCAGATTTATTCATATTTTCGAATGACATTTATCCTGTTGGTCGATTGGACTTTGATTCCGAGGGCTTGCTTATTCTAACTAATGATAATTTTTTAAAAAACAAAATATTAGATCCTTTGAATAATCATCAAAAAACTTACTTTGTTCAAATAGAAGGGATACCCAACCAAACACATCTTGACCAGCTAAAATCTGGTGTTGAAATTAATGTAAAAGGTAAAATCATTAAAGTCGATGCTAAATGTGCTAAAATAATTACTGAACCACATTTGCCGGACAGGAACCCGCCTATCCGCCACCGCATCAAAGTACCAACCTCCTGGCTTCAATTACAATTACAGAAGGCAAAAATCATCAGATTCGCAAAATGACAGCTAAAGTCGGTTTTCCAACATTGAGGTTAGTAAGGTATTCCATCGAGAATCTTTCCATCAACGATATTAAATTAAACGAGAAAAATTCTCTTTCCAAAAAAACGATTTATAAATTGCTGAATTTGTAGTAATAACAGCGATTTTAACTACTTTTTGTAGTAATAATTATTACTGGCCGTAATAATTATATATTAATTG
>CAYOPF010000098.1:0-9484 GCA_964405755.1 uncultured Chloroherpeton sp. | reverse complement strand
AAATAATGCGCAAATTCGACTGCTAACTCCTTATCATTTATAAAAATTGAATGGGGCGACGAACAAGCTGATTGCTCCCACATCGTAAAGTCTTTGGCTGTTTCCTGGGCAATATCCTGAATATCGGATTTTCTTAGAGTTTCGGCATCGAGGTACATACACGAATACTTTGGACCGTATTCCACTTGCTTGGTAAATAACCCTCTATCGGTCCTATAAGATTCCACTGCTTCTTTGCCACCATAAACAATAAGTAAGTCCGACTCTTGTTTCAATATGTTTTCGATTGCCTTATCGCCACCTCTGAATGGAACCAGAGCAAAATATGGAAATACTACGCCCTCGTCGTCGCATTCTTTAATTAATTCGGCAAATAAAAGTGGGAAAACGGGGTCGAATGAAGACATTTTCAGTATATTAATATTTTTTGTTATTATGCCCTGAACCAATGTATCGACTGCACCAACAAACACGTTTCCCGCAGATATATGCGAGGTAATTCCCTGTGGTACAGCTTTAATATATCCCTGAAACTTTGGATGATAAGTGAATTCATCAATATATCCGATTTCGTCCAAATCGATATTTAATCTTTTAACTAAGTTTTCGTACTTTGTGTTTTCGCAAATTGCATCTAATCCAGCAATCACCATCTCCTTGGAAAAATGAATTAAATTTGGCATAATTTCCAATGTTTTAATCCTAATAGGATTCTCTGGATCTTGTAATTTTTTGGAAACCTTACCCAATACATTAGCAATCTTCAACACAGGTACTTTGGCAAATTCATCTTTTTTTAGCTTTGCTGTCGAGATAATATCTATTATTGTTTGTGAATTAATTTCAACGGATTCAACAAACTCTCCAAATTTATACCACTTTAACATAACTTTCCTCCTATAATCTAATTAATTGTGATGCCGAAATTGCACAGCCAGCATGCTTAACCACACCCGCTCTACCCTTTAATACTATATATTGACCCGGAATACCGCATTCGCAATTGCTATGAATTGCTCCTAAATCTGTGCTTAGAACTGAAATGCCTGGCTGGGAACGCAGGTAACTCGTTTGAAGTTTTAACAATCCTGTTTCTCCTTCTGGTAATATTTTTAAAGTACCTGGGTCTATTGCTATAACATTAGCATAAATAGGAATATGGAAATGTCGGTGAGAACAACTCATATAGGGAACTCCATGCTCGACCATCCCATAGAAATCACGAATTCTGTCCTGCTTAATTCCCAACACATGATAAACCAAATCAGCATATTGCTCAAAAGTTACGGTTTCGCCAGTGTGGGATTTCCAACCTCCACCTGTAAGCAATATACTTTCTTCGGGAAATTGTAGTTTTATTCCTCTTTTAGCCATTTCTTTAAAAGTTACAAAACTAAAAGCAAGAAATCCAATTACACGAATAGGTAAGCCTGTTTTGGAATATTCTATTATCTTTTCAATTGTTTTCTCGATATCAAAATTAACATCGGTTTCGGATGAGCCTTGAAGTGCAAAGAATTTATCGTTCTCTGGTGCAAACTTAGCATATTGTTGGAATGTGTGTGCTGCACCTTTATGTCCTGCTGTATCGGGTGAATAGGAAAATATAATATAATTAACTGGATTATTGGTGGTTAATCCATTTGATTTAACAATAGCACTTCTCATAAAGGATTGGCGTTTAAAGGATGTTTCATCCAAATTTAACTGACTTTTCTGACCTTGAGTACCCGAGGATGTTAGGTTTATAAAAATCTCCGATTCAGGTACCGACAATAATGTATGCGTTTTAAAAGCTGTTACGAGTATATGAGGCATATTTGAAACATCATTAATTGAATTGATATTATCGATAGAGTAATTGAATTGTTCGCAAATTCCACGAAATACTACCGAATTATCGTAATGAAACTGAAATGCTTCTTTCATGGAATTAATAAAAATCTCTTTGTTCTCATCTGAAAAATTATAACTATCCTCAATTTCATATAGCTTCTGTGTATAAAAATCATTCATATATTTTATTCCTTCAATTTATTGAACTCTTTTGTCTTCCAATTTTTTTACTTTACCGGTAATGTTGCTTCTTGGTAGTTCGCCCAATCCAACAATTTTGATTTCAAATTCAGAAATGTAACCTTTTTCTGTTCCAATTGCAAATTCCTTAATATTTTTGAATAAATCATCCTTTATGGATTGTTTTATTGCCTCATTAACCGAGGTACTACTTTCTATAACGATATGTATTTGTAATTTATTATCAACATCTTCCAGTACCAACTGGTAATTCAAACTCAAGTAATCAGAGAATTTGGCAATAGAATTTTCAATTTCATCGAATGAAATGAATGCACCACCAATTTTGAAGTCCTGCCCTGAGCGCCCTGCTAATTTTAGTAAAGGATTAGGATCGCCACAAACACACTTCTCAAGTAGGTAAAATGCGGCATCTCCAACACGATAGCGTATTATAGGGGTAGTTTTTCGCGAAAGGTTTGTAACAACCACTTCGCCAACTTCATTGGGTTTACACATCTGATTGGTCTCGAAATTAATAATTTCGATAAACTGAAATGCAGTAGGAATATGATAAACACCAGGTTCGCAATGAGGGCATTGATAACCCATCAAACCGGCATCTGAGCTAGTGTACGCTCCCGCTTTGATATTGTCAACTTTTAGGTGCTTTCTTATATGGTTTTCTGCTTGCGAACTTAAATGTTCGCCAGCATACTGTATCATTCTCAATTTTTTAAATTCAAATCCATCTCGAGCAGCCATATCAGCAAGAAAAACAAATAATGTTGGTAACGAAACCATAACAGTAGGCTCGAATTCGAGGCATAAACGGACAATTTCCTCGGGTGGGATATTAGCTGAAATTGGTAAATGCACAGATTTTAGTTTTTTTAATGTATCGTGCAAACCCAAAAAGGAGGGCCAAAAATGACCTGCAACAAATAAGTTGGCAACAACGTCATCCGAGTTAACTCCCAATATCTTCATCGCTTTGCTTTGTGTTGTTACGAATGCATCCCATTCCTCATAAGTGTACGATGTATATCTGGCAACCCCCGAAGAACCTCCTGTAGAAATTATAATTATATCGGTTACAGGAGCTGTTAACATAGCGTTGGACCGTGGGATTGAATTATTGTATATTTCATCTCTTGTCAATACAGGTATCGCTAACCAATCTTCATAGTTATCTATGCTTTTAATACTTGTATACTTTTGTTTGTAAAATTCAGATTTTAATGAATTATGAACAAGCTTTTCAGCTATTTGCAGTTGTTCGGACAATTGAATTGATTCCATCTTGGCAATCTTATTATTAATCTGCTAAAAATTTATGTTTTACTTTCACAACAATTTGGGTTGCATCCTCTAATTGTAGTGTAATTAGAGGTTTCTCGACAGAGCTTGATAAATTTATAAACTTTGTTTCAAATTCACTACTGGAAGACTTTAGGAATTGAATTAACTCGTTGTAATACATTTTCGATAATAACGAATTATTATAGTCCTCCGAATAAATTGTAAAATGAAAGTGGGTTAGCTCATCTATCAGCATTTCTTTAACTTGGAATAAACCAGAGTATTTAAATTCTTCAGGAAGACTTAGAAAATGATTATTAATGCTTAATAGATTAAGATTGGTTCCATAGAAAATGATATTATCCGTTGCCCTTCCAAAAACGTAAAGCATTCGCTCTGGTAAATCTTTGGAAATTTCAGCAGGAATATTGAAACAATTCACCGTAAATTCTTTTTCCAAAAAGCCACCACAATCCCCAGTATTGTAGCGTACCAGAGGAATTAACTGGTCCTTGGTCACTACAATTTGATCTTCGATTATTTCGACGAACACTTTGCCGGAAAGTTCCAATATCATTGGTGTTTCATTGGATCTGAAAAGACATTTATTAAGTTCTGGGTTTCTATACAAATATTTTCGAAAGCGTATTGTAGCTTCGGTTTCCACGGCAATATCGCCAGTATCGGCTGAGCCATAGCCAGTCCAAACTACAAATGGCGAATCGGTGGAATGACCATAATCTTTTGCAACTTTTTCGCGAAATGTCTCTGAGTAATATTCTCCAACTACTGGGAAGAAATTTGATCCTGGCTTGTAAGTAATTTTCTTTTTATTGATTAATGCGGTAATGATACTAATATTGGATGGATTGGTAATCCATAATGTTTGCTCGTATTTATCGTGAAATTTTTCGTAAATATTAACAGCTTCCTTTAAGTTTAAACCAGGAGTAACAATCGTAATATTGTTCCTTCCTTTCATTGCTAAAACACGCAGGGTTGATGTTATCATCATACCACCAATCCATAACCCAAGAGCCATACAACAAAATATCAATGTTTTTTTATGATCAATCTGATAGTTTTCTCTTAGCATTTTCTCTATTGCTTCCATATAATCGAGTTCGTCTTCGGGTCTTTTGGTCCAATAAACTATACCGGATTTGCTAAAACCAGAACTGGAACCAATAAAATGAATTTTGTCATTTTGATCGGGCCAGCAGAGTTCCTCTTGTGAATACTCAAGTAAATAATTTGACTTAGTTAATATGGGAAGTTGAGCTAAAGCTTTTATCTCGTCGATAACATTAATCAACTTATGATTTTCCACTTCCTTTTGGTATGCAGGAACTGAATTAACTACTTTTCTATAAAAATTCATTGGGTCGAACATATTTTAATGCCTCCACGACTAAATAAAACTTTCTTTTTTTAAATCATTAACTCTTAAAAAACTAAACGCAGTTAAAATAAATGCAAAAAAACATATTAATATTACACCTTCAGGCTTTATGGAATCTACCAAAATTCCCATCAAACCATAAGAAATGGGCTGAGCAGAAAGCGATGCCGAAGTGAGCAGTCCGAAAACTTTTCCACGAATATTGTTGGGAACCGCTCGCTGCAATAATGCAATTAATGCAATATTAGTTAAATTGACAAATAGTCCAATTATGGCAAATGAAATAATATAGTTTGTATACGATTCGAAATAGTACATAAATAGAAATGTTCCTCCAATAATGATAATTGAAGGAAAAATTATCGTAATTGCTTTTACTTTAATTTTCATGGTGCTTATCAGTATTGCTCCAATAAGCATTCCAACTGTAAGTGACGTCATCATGAAGCCAACCCCAGTTGAGCCTTGCTTAAACACTCCTTCGGCAAGAATTGGAATTAGGATGTAGAAAGCTGCAAGAAAGAAATTGATAATAATAATCGGAGGAAAAAGCTGAATAATCAAAGGGATTTGTTTACTTAACGCCCAGCCTTCCTTGAAATCACTCCAAAACGACTTACTACTCTCGATTTTTGTGTGAGTGTAATTTAATTTGAATAAGAAGAATGCCGAAAGTAAAAAAGAAAAACCATTAATCAAAAATGCAACAGGTATTCCTATAAGAGCAATTAATCCACTCCCAACCATAAAACCTAAGGCAGCACTCAAACTTACTGAAAGTTGGTAGAAGGCATTTGCTTTGGTTAATTGTGAATGGTCCACAATAGTTGGCATTATTGCCATTGTGGCTGGGTTGAAGAAGGCAGCACCCATCGAAATTATGATAGTAATTAAAATGATAATGGTTATATTTATCTGATTATAAAAAGCAAGGATTGATAGTAATAATACAAAAATCATCCTGATAAAATCACAAATAATCATTATATTCTTTCGATTGAATTTATCTAAGAGATTCCCTGCAATTGGTGATAATAAAAACGAAGGTAAGGTGGATGCAATTAATACAATTCCTACCATAAAACCCGAATTGTACCAACTATAAACCAACCATATAACAGCAAGAGTATGGATTCGGTCGCCGAGTTGGGATATCGATTGCCCGTACCAAAAATATCTGAAATTCTTGTTGTTTTTTACTATATCAAACATATCTCAATTATTTATATTTAATTTTTAGTGTCGTACGAAAATATCATTGAAGTATAAATAAGTTCCTGAAAAAATATATAGAAAATAATTAAAGATATTGTTTTAATTATTTTTCCATTTTGCAAAAATATAAATTTTATTGAATGTAGATTAACATTAATTTAGAAAATACTTAATTTTTAATAAAATAATATGATTTTCCATTTTAAAATGGTTTTTGTAGTAATTTTGTTCAATTTAAAAAGTTGCCTATGTTCATTTCTGGTTTTACATTTGTGCGAAATGCAATTAAGTTGGATTATCCAGTCGTTGAAGCAATAAAGTCCATTTTACCTCTATGCAACGAAGTAGTCGTTGCTGTTGGTAATTCCGAGGATGGTACCAGAGATTTGATTTTATCGATAAACGATCCAAAAATCAGGATAATTGAAACAGTTTGGGACGATTCGCTACGAGAAGGTGGCAGAGTTCTTGCAGTCGAGACCGACAAAGCACTTGGAGAAATCAATCACCAAGCGGATTGGGCATTCTACATTCAAGCCGACGAGATTTTACACGAAAAATATTATGAAGAAGTATTCAATAAAATGAATTACTATCTTAATAGAAAAGATATCGATGGTTTATTGTTTGGTTATAAGCATTTTTATGGCAATTACGACTATATTGGAGAATCATTTCGTTGGTATCGCAATGAAATAAGAATTATACGAAATTCCAAAAATATATATTCCTATCGCGATGCACAAGGCTTTAGGAAAGGAAATAATAAAAAACTGCAAGTAGCAAAAATTGATGCTGAAATTTTCCACTATGGTTGGGTGAAACACCCAAAGAAGCAAACTATTAAAAGAATTGAATTTAGCAAATTATATCATGATGATGGTTGGATTAATCAAAATATTAAAGAAGAAGTAGAATTTGATTACAGTAATATCGATGCTTTAGCTTTGTTTTTGGATACTCATCCAAAAGTTATGCATGAGCGAATAGAGCAAAAAAACTGGGAATTCTATTTCGACACAAAAATCCGAAGATTGTCCACTAAAGAGATAATTCGCAGATTTTATTATAAATTTACTAGAAAAATTCTTGGTGAATATCAGAATTATATTAAAATCGAATAGTTTTCCTAAAAAACATTTATGAACTAATTATTAAATTATGATTAACTTTATTCATTTTAGGTAAAAATCTTTTTATATCTTAAAAAATATTTTTTTTGCTCTACAGACAATATTATCCATAGTTTTAAAGATATTTTGCTTGTAATATTAATAAAAAATAATTTTTTGTTGAAACAAAAATTGCTTAAATTGGATTTATATAAAAAACGAGGTAACAAAAACAAAATTTCTACTTATCATTAACCTTTTCGCACGAGGAATTATAAATCAAAATTTACCTATATACTATTGATATAGGAGAAAAAAATGGATAAGCAGAATTCTGTTTTACAAGCTAATATTTTAATTAGCTCCTTGTTGTTGCAGCCACAAACATTATTCAATTCAACAAAAAATTTTCCACAAATTGATCGGTCGCTAACTAAGTTGAATTTCGATTTATTTTTTGATAAGTTTGTTGCATACTACCCAATAAAATTCTTCATTGAATTTATTTTAAGTATGGTTTTAATAGTTTTATTATCGCCACTTTTTGTAATAATACCTCTAAGTATAATCCTGGTGGACAAACGCAATCCACTCAGGTACATTTGGCGAATAGGTCAGAACACATATCATTTTAAAATGTACAAGTTTTCGTCAACGAAGTTCAACAAAGAAAAACATACTGAAGAAGTTACGAAACTTGGAACAATACTAAGGAGAACAAGCTTGGACGAGCTTCCTCAGTTATTTAATGTTCTTCGAGGAGAAATGAGCTTAATTGGACCTCGACCATTTTGGAAATCTTTAGAGAAAGATTATCCAAAAATTATGAAAATTAGAACATTAGTGAAACCTGGTATATCTGGTCCGTGGCAAACAAAGAGAAGACTAATTAACGAAAATGAAATTAATATGCTAGATTTAGATATTGATTATTTAAATAACTTTGGATTGAAACAAGACATTCAAATCTTTTTGGCAACTATTAAATCGCTATTGAGGTTCCGAGGGGTTTAAAAAAGTCAGATATTAAGATTAATTTTGTGAAATGGGCGAACAAGCCCATTTTCTTTTGCAAATATCCCGGAATCAGTTATCTCTCCATTGGAGATTTCACCATCTTTCAACTGGAATGGTGTTTTTGCCAAATTCAGGTAAATTGCACCAATATCCTTATCCTTAAGAGAGGATAGTAAATCATGACCTGAAAAAGTTTTTTCCCAAAGTTTTAATTTTGTGTAAATTTCATCCTGTTCGTCAATCCAATCATTATTATCTTGATCGAAATTTTTTAAATCGGAGATAGCATCGCCGGAAATGGCACCAACAAGTTCTCGTCCATCATCTACTCGGTTGTTTTTATTTAAATCAATTACTAGCAAACCACTTCCGGGCTTAGGGAAGTAGATGCTATCTTCGGAGCCATCAGCATCAATATCGAACTTGTATTGGTTGAGTGAAAGCTCTACACCTGAATTGGTCAAGTTGAAGACTAATGGATCTTTTTTATTAGATTGTATTTGAATATTTTCGGAGTAGAATTCCCTATTGAGTTGAAAATTCAAACTAAATTCAATTGATTTTCCTTCCTTGGTTTTAATAGTTCCCTCTGCAGCGAAATTTACCGATTCGGATTCGTATCTTTGGTTCAACTCAATTTTTTCAATTTCGAGATTCAAATTCCTTGGATGATTTTTAATTATTTCTTTTTGCTTTTCTTTCTCAAAAGTTTTATAAAAATTTACCTGAATTTTAACGCCAAAGATATATTCCAACAGAAATTTTGCAACTTGTTCTTTTGGTGTTAAGCTTTCATCAATTTCTGGGAGATTATCAGAGCTTGATAATTTACTAATTGAAGATAGTTTTGCTTTGTCTGAAATCTGGCTTTCGTAGATATAATCAACATCTACAATCATATTTGAAGTGTTGTTCGGTAATTTTTTGGACTGCACAAACTCCAGTTTTCTTTGGAGTTCCAAAGAAATTGACTTAGAATTCAGGTCGATATTTGAAGTTTGTATTTTCATAATTATCCTAATCTTTATAACGGCATTTTACAGATAATTTTTAGTTTTTCATAATAGATTATCAAAACGTATATGGGTGAGATTATTAGGATTTAAAAAATTATAAAAGAAAGGATTATCTTAAAAAATAGATTTATTGAAAATATACTCTAAGCAACAGCCAATAGTCAAAATTATTAAAGCTACCTTAGATTAGAGATTCTTAGCCTTGCGGCAATAAATGATTTACAACGATTTCATGTTGAGCGAAGCGAAACATCCTGTATTCCTATCCATCCGATGACTTCAAGTCATCGGATGGATTATTATATTCTATTCCTTTATCATCCTCACTGCTTGTTTGCGGGTACCGTGCTGAATGGTTAATATGTAAACGCCTGAGGGAACACTGCTGCAATCCCAGCGGATTA
>CAYOPF010000097.1:0-9768 GCA_964405755.1 uncultured Chloroherpeton sp. | reverse complement strand
AACCAAAGAAGAAAACTACTCCAAAAGTAGAGGAAGTTCCAGCTCCAGCACCAAAACCTGAACCAGTTGAAAACAATATTGAAATAATACAAAAAACAGATAAAGCTAATGGCAGTGATAAAAAGCAGGTAAAAGGAAAGATGAGTTATCCAGAAAAAATTGATTATCGATTAGAGCAAATATATTTTAAATTAAATTCTGAAAAAGTAGAAGGAATATATGTTTCACATTTACCAAATATAAGGTATTTAACAAACTTTTCTGGTTCCGATGCCCATTTATTCATTTTTAAAAATAAGATATTGTTTGTAACAGATGATAGATACGAAGAACAGATCAAGACTGAATTGTATCCATTGCCTAATTTGCAGACATTAATAACACGAGACGTTTGGGGAACATTACTAAATTTAAACCTATTAACCCCATATCAAGAAATTGGATTCGAATCCGATGTGTTATCATATCAAGATGCAGTTGAGTTCAGAAATAAAATTCGACCTGTAAAATTCAAGCCAATTCCAGAGGCAATTGAGCCCTATACACGCTCAAAAGCACCCGAGGAGTTGGAAAACATTCGTCAAGCTTGTAGTATCTCGGAAAAAGTATTTAATTTTCTTTTAAATTTTATCAAGCCCGGAATGAGCGAAAAAGATATCGCAATTGAAATTGCATATCAAAGCCGTAAAATGGGAAGCGAAGGCGATGCATTCGATATAATCGTAACAAGTGGTACTCGAGGAGCATTAGTTCACGGCCAACCTTCCGAAAAGAAGATTCGTAAAGGCGATATCGTAATCATCGATTTCGGATGTAAAGTTAATGGTTTTTGCTCGGATATTACTCGTACAATATGTGTTGGTGCCAAACCAACAAAAGAACAAAAAAATATATATTCATTGCTTCGAACTGCCGAGAAAAAAGCTATTGAAACAATGAGACCTGGCATTAATGGTAAAATCCTGGATGGAGCAGCACGCAAACTGATTCAGGAAGCTGGTTATGGTGAATACTTTAAACATTCTCTTGGACATGGAATTGGTATTGTTCCTCACGAGAAACCAACTATCACATTCCGTATGGATGATCAGAATGTTCCCGAGGATGCTGTTGTTGCGATAGAACCTGGGATTTACATACCCGATAAGTTTGGAATGAGAGTGGAAGATAATGTCCATCTAACAAAGAGTGGCCCAATTATGCTTACCAACGCATCCGACGAATTGATTCATACTTAATGTTGAGCATCCAATGAAACATCTAATTGCATTTTCCTCCCCCAGTGGGGGAGGAAAATCAACAATCGTAAAAAAATTATTAACTGATTTTCCAAATTTTGTTTTATCCGTTTCGGCAACAACCCGATCACCACGAAGTGGTGAGATAGACGGAACACACTATTATTTTAAAACCTTTGCTGAATTCAAGGAACTAATCGATACCAATCAATTAATTGAGTGGGAAGAAATTTTTGGTAATTATTATGGTACTCCTAAAAGTGAGCTAGCAAGAATCGGCGAAAATATGTGTTTGATTTTCGATATCGATGTCAAAGGAGCTTTGTCGATGAAGAACAATTATCCTGATGATTCTTTGCTAATTTTTATTTCACCACCGTCTCTCGAGGTTTTGGAGCAAAGATTGAGAAATCGTTCGAGTGATTCAGAGCAACAAATAAATTACCGATTGAAACGGGCTGAATTTGAATTGAGTTTTCAAAATCAATTCGATCAAATCGTAATTAATGATAATTTAGATATTGCATATCAAAATGTTGTCGAGATATTAAAAGCAAACACTAAATGCTGTTAGTGTGGTTCGTTTTCCAATGGTTCCACAACACTTCCTATACCATTAATAAGCAACACAGGTACATCTGGATGAGTAGTTTCCATTTTTAAATTTGCTTGGAAGCGACCAGCGAATTTAGGAGTCATCCGAGCTTCGAGAACAAAGTCAGAATTTGGTGCTATTTCTTCACCTTCTTTGATATTGATAGCTAATCCATCAGGATAGGTATAAACACTTTTAATTTTTATTGGTTCGTCGGTTGCATTAGTAATTACAACTTTTGTTACTGTCTCCTTGCCAATTACCATATTAGCAAAGTTAAAATACTGAGGAAACAGGGATACTGGTTTAATTACGTGAGTTTTCAACCAGATTAATTTATTTGGATGGTCGGGGTCGTTGGATTTTAATTCAATATTCTTTTTCACATCGCCAGAATATGTAGAAATATTTAAAGTTACATCAATTCCAGCAGTATCACCGGGATTTATTTCGTTCTTCGAAATGGGTGCAGTCGTACATCCGCAAGTTGCGTTCACGCCATAGATTTTTAGTGGTTGGTTGCCTGTATTCTTCAATACAATTAAGGTGTGTAGCTTAACTTGTGTTGATTTGGATTTGCCCCAATCGTAGGTATCGCCGCCGACAACTTCCATTTTGGGTTGGGCATAGATATTTATAGAGATTAAGAAAGTCAGAATTGCAATAAAATATTTTCTCATATTAATCAAATGTTTTAATTTTACAATATTAGAAACGTTTAAATTGAAAAATAATTTTTAAATTGAGAGAGAGGTTATGTTTTCATTGGAATTATCGGATATACAAAAAACTATTCTGGAAACAGCCCAAAAGTTTGCACGCGAAGTAATTGCTCCCGGTTCAATCGAAAGAGATATAAATGGAGAATTTCCAAAGGACATATTACATCAGTTGGGCGAATTAGGTTTTATGGGAGTAACAGTTCCCGAGGAATGGGATGGAGTTGGTTTGGACACAATATCGTATGTGCTTGCTTTACGAGAAATAGCAAAAGCTGATGCAGGAATATCGATTCCGGTATCAGTGCAGAATTCATTGGTAAATTGGATTTTTCTTTATTATGGATCCGACTATCTTAAGGATAAATATTTAAGACAACTGGCAATGGGAAAAATGATAGGTGCATACTGTTTGAGCGAACCCGAAGCAGGAAGTGATGCACGTTCGCTGGCAACCCGTGCAGAAGAAGACGGTGAATATTGGGTTTTGAATGGCCTGAAGAATTGGGTATCGACCGGTAAAAGCGCAGATATTTATGTTGTATTTGCACAAACCAATCCAGATTTGGCTCATCGTGGGATTGCTGCTTTTGCAATTGAAGCAGGAACCGAAGGTTTTCACCCTTTAAAGAAGGAAGATAAAATGGGAATGCATTCCAGCGAGACTGTTTCGATTGCACTGGATAACGTTCATATTCCCAAGCAAAATGTGATTGGCAAAGTCGGCGAAGGGTTTTATATAGCAATGCGTGCATTGAATGGTGGACGAATTGGAATTGCCGCCCAAGCTGTTGGAATTGCCCAAGCTGCACTGGAAAAATCCGTCCGCTATGCAAAAGCACGCAAAACTATGGGAAAACCAATTGCAGAACATCAAGTGATACAATACAAATTAGCACAAATGAGTATGAATATCTCTGCTGCCGAAATGTTGGTTTTCAAAGCTGCTTATTTACGGGATGCAGGTATGGAACATGTTCGAGCTGCGTCGGAAGCTAAATTATATGCCACTTCTATTGCCAACGACGTAACGCGACAAGCTGTGCAAATTCATGGTGGATATGGTTACACTCGTGAATACGAAGTGGAAAGATTGATGAGGGATGCCAAAGTTACAGAAATTTACGAAGGAACCAGTGAAATTCAATCTCTTGTTATTGCTCGGGAATTGTTTAAGGAAATTTACTAAATTATGCAAATCAAAAATTTATTGCTTTACGAACCAAAGGATATAATTAACTTCTATCCTTTCTCGATACTACACCCAATATGGAATTTGAGAATTGGTAAATATAAGATTTACCAAAGATTTAAAAATTTATTTCCAGATTCCAACTTAAGATACTTTGGAAGAAACGAGCATTCTACATCATTTTTTTCAAAATATGGAATTATTAACAACGATTTCGAAAAAGGTAATCTTCTGGCCATAAATTGTACAGTTTTACCTACAGCAGATTTATTGAACGATTTGACCCGAATATTCGATGAGAACCAAAATGGCTCGTTCTTAATTAAATTCAAGGGAAACATAATAGGAATTTACCTGACTAAGGAAGATTTCGAAAAAGCTGATGAATTTAGTCGTCCCGAATTGTTGAGCAATCCCGAAATCGACTTGTTCAAAAAGTTTCCTCAGTTTCGATTAGAAAAAGCGATTCAATTGAATTATTTGTTTGATGTTTTTGATTATGTTGGTTCGTTAATTAATTCTGATTTCGAGAAAGAAGAAAATCTAATTATATCAAATAAATTCGAGGGTGTTTACTTAATAAATAAAGACAATATAAAAATAAGTGAATCTGCTCAAATTGCACCGAATTGCGTTATCGATGCAAGCGAAGGTGCTGTGATTATCGACGACGATGCAAAAATAATGCCCCAATCCACAATTCTTGGTCCTGCATACATTGGCAAGAACAGTATAGTTAAAATCGGTGCAAAGATATATCACAACACAGCAATCGGCGATTGGTGTAAAGTTGGAGGCGAAGTGGAGAATTCCATTCTACAAGATTTCGCAAATAAACAACACGAAGGGTTCCTGGGGCATTCTTTCCTTGGTGAGTGGGTAAATTTTGGTGCCGACACCAACACAAGTGATCTGAAAAACACATATTCCAATATCAAAATACTCATCGACAGATTGGACATCGATACAAACAGAATGTTTTTGGGAACCTTATGTGGCGACCACACTAAAACTGGAATTAACTCGATGTTGACAACTGGTACAGTTGCAGGAATTTGTGGTATTTTGGTCCGTGAATGGTTTTTACCAGGCTTTATTCAATCATTTTCGTGGGGCGGTGCAGCTAATTCACCTATTTATAAAGTTGATAAAGCAATTGAAACGGCTCGTATTGTAATGAAAAGGCGCAATCGAGAACTTACAGCGGAAGAGGAAAAACTTATACGTATGGAATATGAACGGGTAATATCAATGGAACATCGATGAGATCTGTTCTCTTTCTCCTTTCGGGCAGTGCATCAAAAATTGCATCTGCACATAATTTAGATTTAAGCGAAACTGAAATTGTTAAGCTCGACGAAAAGGAACTGTCGAAACCATTTAAAATGATTTCGTTAATTAAAAACTACTCTGGACACGATATATATTTTGGCACAATCGAAAATCGATTTCAAAGGTTTCAGATTTTTATAAAAATCTTTTTGTTTCTAACGTTGTCCTTTAATGGAATTATAATTGACGAATTGGGAAATAAGAACAAATTTAATTTAGGTAAATTTATAATTCTCGAATTTCCTTTGCTCATAATCGAAATAATATATAGCTCAATTCTGGTTGTTTATTATCATATTAAACTATATTGGTTAAAGTGGAAATACACGAAAAATTGAAAGTACTTTTTTGGAGAGTAGGCTTTTATGGAGCACTTACAGAAGGTGGTGTAGCATCGCTATATAGAGGATTATTAGATGCATTTGTAAAATTGGGTCATAGAACTACATTTGCGTCGTCCGGACCAATGAACTTACCGGATGAAACAGAATTTCACTTAATCGAATATTCAAAATTATTGAGAAATTTACCAGAAATTCTAACTTTTCCATATAACGAATCTTCTTTAAAATCAGTTTTAAAGATTATAGAAAAGAATAGACCGGATTTCTTTTATCTGCATCATCACGATTTTCATTATGGTGGAGCAAAAATAAAGGAGAAAACGGGTTTACCATTTATTTTACACTTCGATTCGATTGAATATTGGGTTAAGAAAAATTGGGGAAAATTGTATTTTGGAAATTTGCTAAAATGGTGCGAACAAATCGAAGTTGCCCAAGCTGATGCTATTGTAACCATTTCGGATGTATTGAAAAAGCAAGCTTGCGAATTCTACAATATTCCGCCCGAAAAAGTCTATCCCGTTCCAAATGGAGTGGATACCAGCAAATTCCATCCCGATACTGATGGAACAGAAATCCGCAAGAAATACGCTTTAGAAGGCAAATACGTTGTTGGTTATTCTGGAACTTTCAATGCCTACCATGGAGTGGATTTGATTGCTGCGGCTGCGAAAAATATAATGAGTAAAATACCCAATTCAGTTGTATTTTTTATTGGTGATGGTGCACTAAGGGAGAAGGTCGAAGAAATATTAAAACAAGATGGAATAAGAAATAATGTAGTTATAACGGGGTTAGTTCCTTTCAACGAAGTTCCAAAACATATTGCGGCATGCGACTTAATGGTGAGTCCAATTATTCATAATCATAAAGATGAATTCTTTGGGACACCAATCAAGCACTACGAGTACAAAGCAATGGGCAAACCAATTATTGCAAGCAATATTGGTACGCTTAAAGATATTTTCGAACATTGCATAAATTCTTACGTAATCGAACCCAATAGTGTGGATGCAATTGTTGATTCTGTATATGAGCTATACAGCAATCCAGACCTTGCAAGTAAAATTGCCAAAACTGCACGAATCGACGCGGAACAAAAACATAGCTGGGAAGTAAATGCAAAGAAAATAATCGAAATTTATACAACAATTAGATAAGAAAAATGAATGAAGTTCAAAATTATATAGAAAATCTACCTGAAGATAAACGAGAGAATATTAATATTTTGAGGAAAACTATTCTGGAAAATTTACCCGAGGGTTTTTCGGAAGCCATTTCCTACAAAATGTTAAGCTACGTCGTTCCGCATTCAATCTATCCCGCTGGTTATCACTGTAATCCCAAGGAAACTTTGCCATTTATATCAATAGCGGCTCAAAAGAATCATTATGCAATTTATCACATGGGATTGTATGCCGATCCAACTTTGATGGAATGGTTCGAAACGGAATACAGCAAGATTTCGAGCAAAAAACTGGACAAAGGAAAAAGTTGTCTCAAATTTAAAAAATTTGAAGATATTCCTTTTGAATTAATTGGAAATCTAGTAAGAAAAATAAATACAAACCAATGGATAGAAACCTACGAATCTAAGATAAAAAAATAATTATTAGATTATTTTTCTTTCTTTGGTTGACGTCCGGGTAAAGCAAATGCAAAAGTGGATCCATTACCAAGAATACTTTTAATCCATACTTTACCATGATGAGCATCGATAATTTTTTTGACTATCCACAGTCCCATACCGGTCGAGGATTCTCCTCCTGTGGGGCTGGCACTAAGTTTTTGTCCTCTTCGGAATGCTTTGGCAACATCATCCTCGCTCAATCCCAATCCGTTGTCGCTCACTTCGACAATTATATCTCTTAATTCTTTATAAGCTTTAACGCGGACGGATCCACCCTCCTGCGTATATTTAATTGCATTAGAAATTAAATTATCGAGTACTTCTTCAATTTTTTGAGCATCCATCTCAACATCTGGTAATTCTTTTGTCAGTTCTGTAAACAATGTCATCCCTTTCTTTTGAGCAGCGACTCTATTTCGTGTAACAACGTCTTCGATAATTACATTGATAGGAGTTGGTTCGAATTCGAGATTCATCAATCCACTTTCTAAAGTAAAAATCTTTGTTACTTCCTGGGATAGTTTAACTATTTTCAACGTAGTTTGGGCAATATCCTCGATAATTTCTTGTTGTTCGTTGGCAGTTAAATCGTAGGAGCGGAGCAGATCCACCAGGTTCTTTATCAGAGCGGCGGGATTCTTTATGTCGTGAATAACTATGGCAAAAAGTTCATCTTTTTGTTTAGAAAGTTCTTCCAAATCGTTTTTGCTTTTTGATAGCATATCTAGTTTATCTTCTACTTCCTTGTTACGTTTGGAGAGTTCGCTTGTTCTTTGGTTCATTGCATCTATCTGACCTTTCATAGAAGCTAATTCAGCTTTCAGAGCTGCATTTTCAGACAAAAGTTTTTCGTACTCTTCTTTTGTTATCGGAGCCAATTCCGGATTTGACATTTTTATACCTCTTTTTTCAATTAATTTTCTAACTTTATTGAATGAACTGATTTTTTTTGAGTATATCACAAAAAAGAAACCAAATCCCAATCCAAACGACAACAATACTATACCAATTCTTGCTTCTGGGCTTTCTATCACTTTATTAATACTACCACCCAATTTGTCCTTTTTTGTGCTCAAACTATCTATTGATTTTGTTAAATCGTTTTCTAATGACTTAGCTTTTTTATGTAATTCCGACAATTTATTGTCAACTATTATAGGAATAATTAAATTTTTTGTGGACCATCGGTCCTTAACAGCAAATGCAGATATAATTAGATAATACTTCCCTTGCTGCAACTTTTTGTAGGATGCAGTATTAAATCCAGATGTGCTTACCGATGTGTCGAGTCCATCGGTGAATTGAAGTTTATAAAAAAAATCGGATTTGTTTTTTTCGTTCGAACTTGATTTTAAATTATAGCTTAATTTAAGCGAATCTGTGTCGGAAAGGACAATAGTTCCCTTTATTAATTCCGAAACCTGATTGTTAATTTCTACTTTCTCGATATTGATGTAATGCTGACTTTCTGTATATTCCTGTGAATAGGCTATTGATATAACATTTAATATTAAAACTATACCTAAAAAAAGGGGAATGATCTTTTTCATAATTTTTCGGATTAATAAATTTTACTAAATTAAGAAATTTATTTGATTTTTGATATTTTTCCAAACAAATCGTATTCCTCAGAACGTTGAATTTTCACTTGAATAATCTCGCCCGGTTGTGCCTTGGTCGAGGATAAATAAACTAAATTGTCAATATCTGGAGCATCGTATTGGGTTCGGCAAATTGATGTGCCGTCGTGAGTTTCGTCCACTATCGCATCGATAGTTTTGCCGACAAATTTTTTATTCAATTTCTTGGAAATTTTTTGCTGAACCATCATCAACTGATTGTATCTGTCTTGTTTAATCTCGGTAGGGATCTCGTCACCATATACAAAGGCAGGAGTGCCTGGTTCCAACGAGTATTCAAATACACCTAATCGGTCAAATTCGAACTCTTGTACGAACTGCAGTAGTTCCTGAAACTCAGTATCGGTTTCGCCAGGAAAGCCCACAATAATTGTTGTTCTTATTGCAATACCTGGAACTTTTTGGCGGATAGTTTGCAAAAGCGAAATAGTGGAATCTTTGTCCATTCCCCTTCCCATCTTTTTCAATACATTGGTGCTAATGTGCTGGATGGGGATATCAATGTATTTTACTATTTTTTGTGATGAGTTCATTGTCTCTAAAATTTCGATAGGAAAGTTTCTTGGGAAAGCATACATCAATCTAATCCATCGCAACCCGTCGATCTTATCCAGTTCAATCAGTAAATCATTCAGAGCCTTCCGACCGTATAGATCTACCCCATAACTTGTTGTATCTTGAGCTATGAGGATAATTTCTTTAACACCTTTATCAACCAGTCTTTTTACTTCTTCGACTAACTCGGGAATGGGTTCGGAACGAAACCCCCCTTTGAAATAAGGAATTGAGCAAAATGCACAATTATGCTCGCATCCATCAGATATTTTAAGATATGCGAAATGCGAGGGAGTGAGCAAATGTCGCTCACCATGTAATTCGTAGATAGGAGAATTCAATGCTTTGGGTAATTGATTTAGAAAATCTACACCGAAAAATCCATCAACTTCGGGAAACTTCTTTGCAATCTCCGAAGAAGTACGTTGTGGCAAACATCCAACTACAAACAACTTCTTCAACTTCCCAATTTCTTTAAGTTTAATAGCTGAATTAATATAATCTGAATTTTCTTTGATAGAAG
>CAYOPF010000096.1:0-9794 GCA_964405755.1 uncultured Chloroherpeton sp. | reverse complement strand
AAAGGATATGATTGTCGAGCAAAATGCACAATCTTTGGACAATCAGTTTTATATTACAGCCAATCAAGGTTATCGTATATGGTGTGCCGCCAAAGTTTACGATTACGTAATAGTTGATTCACCAATACTTTTGGGAGCAATATACAATAAAAATACAAATATTTCCGCCGAATTTAATTCATTTTTACTTAAATACCATAACGAGTTCGACAATGTGAATATTTTCCTAAAAAGAGCCAAAAATCTAATACATCGTATGAGTGGAAGAGTGCACGATATCGACGAAGCCATCAAAAAAGATAATGAAATTCTTGATTTTCTGAAAAATAACAAATTAGCCTACCACACTTTTAATAGAGTTGATCCCAATATTGTACAAAAAATATTAAAAGATATTTTACAGATTCATAATTACGAAATAGAGGACAACTTTTATAATTTTTATGATAAGATTCAACAAGATGAATTTCGTCGTCAAAACAAAAAGGCTTCTCACGGTAAGGAGAAGCCTATCTTTTTGGACAAACTATTCGACTAAAATTTCAATATCTATACTGTAGCCGAATAACTATGCAACTATATACGAATATCCAAATAACCCTTGGAAATCTGATTCTGTGCAGTTGCTTGAATTTGCTGTAGAGGAGCAGCTGCCGACATCATTTGCAATAATTGTTTTTGCAAATTGTTATTGCCACCCACCACATCACCTTTCATTGATTGCTGCAACATTTCTACTTGTAATTTTTGTTGAGGATTTGAACCCTCTTTATTTGTTTCTAATGTTGCACTTGCGCGTAAATTGCGTTCTTGTTCGTAAATCTTGTTACTTACATTCACACTATCTGTTGCCATAACCACCTCACTATTTTTCGACTAAGCAAAATTAAGTAAATAATTTGAATTAAACAAATCTTTTTTAAAATTAACGGATAATTGATTAAATAATTTAGTTTGTTTGTTCAATTTGTTCTTCTATTTTGTGTTTTTCTAATTTTTTTAATTTAATTATTGCAGTTAAGATAAAATAAATTGATAATATTGATGATGCAAAATCACTTATTGCACCAGCATACCATACTCCATCGATACCAAATGAAAACGGTAATAAATATACCAGAGGAAGCAAAAAGATAATTTGTCGGTTTAGAGTTATCAATGCGGCAATCCGCGAATTACCTATTGATTGATAATACGTTGTTGCAATAATTTCGTTTCCAACTAAATATATGAAAAATGTGAAAATCCTCATCGCTCTTGCACCAATTGCTATTAATTCAGGATCGTTAGGAACAAATAGCATTATCATTTGTTCAGCAAAAAATTGTAATATTACAAATCCAATAATCCCTATTGATACTGTAACAATTGAGCCAAATTCAAGAGATTTTCGCACTCGCTCATAATTTTTTGCACCATAGTTATATCCAATTATTGGTCGTAATCCTATGCTCAAACCAATAATGGGTACATACATAAAATGCTCGATGCTAAAGATTATCGATAGTATTGCAACACCTTGATGACCACTTAATTCTACCAGTTTGTGGTTGATTAATAGAACGACAAAGCTTCCCGATACTTGCGTTATAAATGAAGGAAAACCATTGGCAAGCATCATCTTAACATTCTTAGCAAATAGAATTAAGTTCGCTAATTTTATCTTTAACCCAGTATTCCTGAAAAGAAAGAAACCAATCACCCAGCAGGAACTAATCATAAATGAAATATTCGTTGCTAATGCTGCACCTTCAACTCCCCACCCAAATTCAAATATAAACAACGCGTCTAAAATGATATTTAAAAAAGCACCAATAATTTGAGTAAACATAGCAGTGTTAGGATACCCTACAGCTCTTATCAGATTGTTCAAACCCATAGATATTGATTGGAAGAATACTCCCCAGATTGCTACTTTTAGAAATTCTGAAGTATAAACGCGAGTTGTGCCATAGCTCCCCAACAAATCTAAAATTCTTTCGAAATATATTACTACTATTGCGAAAATTATTGCCGATGCTATTATACTTAATGTGATAGCATTACCAAGAAATTTTTCAGCTTCGTCCACTTCTTTGCGTCCCAAACTTAGGGATACATTACTATTTGCCCCTATACCAATCATAAAAGCAACACCAAAAACGATGATTTGCAGCGGAAATGTTAAAGCTACTCCAGATAATGCCTCTGCACCCAATTGGTTTCCTACAAATATCCTGTCGATAATGTTGTAGGAAAAACTAACTATCATTCCAATAGTTGCAGGCAGAGAATATTCAATTATTAACCTGTAAAGTGACTTTTCTTCGAAATGCGCAAACTTATTCATATTAATCCAAAAATGCCCATGAGAAAGAAAATTGAAAATGTCGGCCTGGTTCAGGAAAAATTGGAGTAAAATAGAAATTTTGATTAAGCAGATTACTAAATCTAATTTTTAAATGAGCATTACCCAACTTAGCATAGGCAAAGGCATCCAATCCATTGCCCATAATTCCTGATTTATACTCACTTTCGTAATAACCTGAATATAGAGGGAAATAACCCAATCCTCCATAACTACTAATCAAATCGCCCGATAAGCCAATTTTAATAGAACTTTCGCCTGAAATTATAGTATAATAAAGACGAATATTACCGTATAATAATGGATAATCCAAATGATTGGATGAGTAAAGATTTTCGAAACTAAGATTAATTTTTGTTTCAACACCTATTCCCCAGCGTGAAGTTTGAGCATATAATTCAAGTCCGGGGTAATATTTATCGACCAAATTGTAAAATTCTGTATTGTATTTATGTGTTGTAGTGTCAAAAGAATACTTGAACCTTATGGGATTGGCTATATATCTATAATATGCCTGAGAATTAATTTTAAACTCTTCACTATTCCAATCTATACCAAAGATATATAAGTTATGTATTTCCTTAACTGCTTGCCTTGATTCCAAAATGGATGGTAAACGAGTTGCAATTGAAGCATCGAAGTAATAGGATAAGTACTTACTAATCTTCGAGGTTATCCTGCCACCAAAAGCATAACCTTCGTTTTCGTACTTTTTAAATATCCGTGTTCCACCTGATATTTTTAAAAGGTCCGACAAATTAATGGCACCAAAACCATAAACACCAAAATCTGTGAAATTCTGATTATTTAAGTTGTTAATTTTATCAAAAAAGTAAAATGTAAAATCCCCACCAACCTTTAAATCAATGTATTCCGTGTCGAATTCATAACTTGAATTATTCGATATAGCCGTGTAGTCAAAAACAAATTTATAATTACTATCAATCGGATTGTTAATAATCCCCTCTCTATCCTGGAACTCGAAATCATTGAATATTATCGATGTACTGGATGCAAATGAATTAATTTTCGAATTATCTAAAAATTTGGAAAAAGACAAATTAACATTATGCTGAAATAACCTCGAGTTTCCAAAACGAAGAATTGGATAAGCGTTCAAAGGATTGAAAATTTCTGCAGAAAGTTTATCTATACCACCACTTTCGCTAATGCCATAATTAGTAAAATTCTCACTTAGTGACAAATTTGTTAAACTATCAATATTCCAACGAATTTTTGTCCTTATATTCCAGCTTTCAATCCATTGATTATCGTAGGTTCCAGGAGAAAAAATTGAACGAAATCCGAATAGAACATTAAAATTCTTTGCAAAGTTTTGCGAAAATATTCCGTCGGTTGCTATAGTTTCGTCTATGCTTTGATTGTACCACAGTTTAGTATATGGTTTATAGGTGTGGTGCTGAATTTCTTGTAAATTTATAAGTGTTCCATTGGAATTATTTCCCAGGATAAATGCTTGTGATCCAGTAATAATCTCAATATTCTCTATGTTTTCCATTGGAAATATCGACCAGGGGGCCAGACTATTCAAAACAAATTCTTGTGGAATGTTGTTATATCTCAAGTCAATTCCATTTGGTAGGCCAGCCAAAATTATGGCAGAATTATTTAATCCAGGAAAACCAGAAGATCGAGGAAATCCGATATTGTTCTCTCTCAGAATATTGCTTAAAGTAAAGTAGGAGAGAGCTAACAATTCGTTTTTATTGATGTTGCTTTTATTAATTAAACTACTAAGACTGAGAGAATTATGAGTTTTGATTGGTCGCCAAAGGTTTAGCGTATCCAGTACAAATTTTGTTGAATCGGTAGCAAGTTGATTTTGGTCTTCTTCTGCTTCTATTGATTGGCGTTGCGACCTTTCTTCTTGTTGCGAAAACGCAATATCCGAAATAAAAATTGCAATTATCAAAACAAAAAGAAAGTATCTCAAAGGTTAACTCCCAACAAAAATATTATTCTTGTAATTCCAACATATTGGGGTCAACTTCCTCTTCTTCTTCTCTCGAGACTGCAGTAATGTCGGCAATTCTGTCATTTTGGTCAAGACGGATAAGTCGAACACCTTGTGTATTGCGACCTAGGAGGCTTATATCTTTAACGGATTGGCGGATAATGACTGCATTCTGAGTCATCACAACCAATTCATCAGTTTCCATAACAGTAAGCAAACCAACAACTTTACCAGTTTTGGTAGTTGTTTTCATCGAAATAACACCTTTGGAACCACGACTTGTCATTCGGAATTCATCGACCTTTGTTCGCTTACCATACCCATTTTCACCAACAATAAGTATTTGTTGTTCTGGGTTATTAACTGCAACCATCGAAACCACAACATCCATAGGAGACAAACGAATACCCCTAACACCAGCAGCAGTACGGCCCATCGACCTCACCTCTCCTTCTTTGAAACGACATGCAAATCCTAATCTTGTTCCAATCAAAATTTCGTTAATACCATCGGTTATTCTTGCTGCAACCAATCTGTCTTCGTCATTTAAAGTTAAGGCTCTTACACCTGTTGAGCGGATTTTCTCAAATTCAGATAAGTCAATTCGTTTTACAGTTCCAAATTTGGTGCACATAAATATATAATGATTCTCTGTAAATTCTTTGATTGGAAGTATTACTGAGACTTTTTCTTCTTCTTGCATCTGAATCACATTGGAAATTGCTCGACCTTTCGAAATTCGAGATCCTTCGGGTAAATCGAACACCCTTATATTGTAAACACGACCAAAATCGGTGAAAAACAGTAAGTGATTGTGGTTCGTTGCCTGGAATACCATTTCGATATAATCATCATCGCTGGTTGTGGCGCCACTCACTCCACGTCCACCTTTATTTTGTTTACGGTAAGTAGATAAAGGAGTTCTCTTTATCAAACCTCGATGGGTAATTGTGACTATCACCTCATCATCGGGAATTAAATCCTCTCTTTTTTTCTCCAATTCATCGTGAGAAATCTCTGTTCTTCGTTTGTCGCCAAATTTATTTTTAACTTCTTCAAGTTCTTCCCAAATCATTTGCAATTGCAATTCGCGACTTGCCAGGATAGATTTTAACTTTTCAATAGTTTTGAGTATTTCCAAATACTCTTCCATAATTTTGTCGCGTTCCATAGCTGTTAAGCGTTGCAATCGTAATTCCAATACTGCTTTAGCCTGAATTTCGCTCATACCGAATTTGCTTTGCAACTGTTCGGATGCAATCTGAGGATTTGCAGAATTTCGTATGGTTTTTATCACTTCGTCTAAATGGTCCAGTGCAATTATGTATCCTTCCAAAATATGAGCTCGTTTCTCGGCTGCATCCAATTCGAACTTAGTCCTACGAACAATAACATTGATACGATGGTTTATGAAATGTTCCATCATCTCTTTCAGATTCAGTTCCTTTGGCTGTCCGTCAACCAAAGCAAGCATAATCGCACCAAAAGTAATTCGCAAAGGAGTATGTTGGAACAATTTGTTCAACACTACTTCGGGCACTGCATCTTTCTTTAGTTCAATAACTACTCTAACCATTTCGTCTCGGTCCGATTCGTCGCGGATATCAGAAATTTCTTCGATTACTTTGGATTTTACTGCTTCTACAATTTTTTCGATTACTGTTTTCTTAACAACCTGATAAGGCAATTCATTAACAATAATCCGCTTTTTGCCAGTCTTTGTTTCATCAATTGTAACTTTTGCCTGAACAATCATTTTACCACGACCTGTGGTATAGCAATCATAAATGCCATTTACCCCATAGATAATTCCACCTGTTGGGAAATCTGGTCCTGGAACGAACTGCATCAATTCTTGTATTTCGGTACTTGGGTATCGGATTAAATGTTGGATTGCACTTGTAATTTCTACCAAATTATGTGGTGGTATGCTTGTAGCCATACCAACTGCAATACCACTGGAACCATTGACTAGCAAGTTGGGAATCACACTCGGAAGCACTCTGGGCTCTTTGAGAGAATCGTCAAAATTTGGTTGGAAATCTACCGTATTTTTGTCAATATCTTTTAACAGGTAAGACGCCATTTGTGCCATACGCGTTTCTGTGTAACGCATCGCTGCTGGACTATCACCGTCAATTGAACCATAGTTACCTTGACCATCAACCAATGGATATCTCATCGACCAAGGCTGTGCCAATCTAACCATCGCATCGTAAACCGATGAATCGCCGTGAGGATGGTATTTACCCAATACCTCACCGACTAAACGGGCACTCTTTTTGTATGGTCTGTTGGAATAAAGTCCCATCTCCTGCATAGCATATAATATTCGGCGATGCACGGGCTTTAAACCATCCCGTACGTCGGGCAATGCTCGGGAGACGATAACACTCATTGCATAGTCCAGATAGGAACTTTGCATTTCTTCTTCTAATAATGCTGGTAGTATTCTATTACTTTCGAGTAAAGACATTTTTTTACGTTTTTATAACCTACAAAATTACTGATTTCTTTGCAATTAACTACATTTTGGGGATAATTATTCTACAGTTTTTCTAATTAACAATCTCAAATAAAATTGCTGTTTCTTTGCTTTATTTTATGTCCTATATAGTATCATAAAATTTATATAATTGAAATATTACATGCGTCAAACAAAATATTCGTTCCTACGAATCGTTTTACTATCAAAAAGGAAAAATCTATGGTTCCAATATATTCTTTAATTCCGTTTATTCTTATGTTACTTGCGATTGCAGTTATCCCCGTTGTATCCGAAAAGTTCTGGGATTCCAATCGAAATAAGCTTATCATATCGCTCATTTTGGGTATTCCAACTATAATTTGGTTTTTACTCAATGGTTTGACCCACGAGTTGGAGCACGCACTATTGTTCGATTATGTCCCATTTATAGTACTGCTTTTCGGATTGTTTGTGGTTACTGGTGGAATTTTTGTGGATGGCGATATCGAAGCAAATCCGAAGAACAACACAATTTTATTGATTATAGGAACTGTGCTTGCTTCGTTCATGGGAACAACAGGTGCAGCAATGCTATTAATCAGAACACTAATCAAAATCAATTCGGAACGAAAACACAAGGCACACTCAGTTATGTTCTTTATTGCAACAGTAGCAAATGCAGGAGGTTTGCTCACCCCAATTGGCGATCCACCTCTATTTATGATGTATCTTCGTGGAGTGCCGTTCGATTGGTTCTTTCGGTTAGCACCGGAGTGGTTCTTAACAAATTCATTGTTGTTAATAATCTATTTATTTGTTGATAGATACTATTATGCTAAGGAAGATAAAGATAGTATTGAAAGGGATAAGAAGGAATTACAACCAATTAAGATTGTCGGTAACTTAAATTTTCTTTGGCTTGTGGGAATAGTCTTGGCAGTGGCATTTATCAATCCAAATTACTTTCCTGCATTTAAGGAAAATCATTACCTAACATTCTCGCGAGAAGCAGTGATTCTTATATTTGCTGGATTATCGATGTTGCTGACAAATAAAGCAATTCGCAAGGCCAACAACTTTAACTGGCACCCGATAGAGGAGGTTGCTTTCCTTTTCTTTGGAATTTTTTCAACTATGGTGCCGGCAATTGTATATTTAGAGCATCACGCAAGTGAATTTGGAATTTCATCACCTTTCTCGTTCTACTATTCAACGGGTATTTTAAGTGCATTTTTGGATAATACACCGACAGCTGTTACATTTTATTCCCTTGCATTAGGTTTGGTGAATGAATTTCCGCAACAATTTGCAGGAATGGAATTGATAGCAGGAATACCTGTTTCGATTATGATAGCTATCAGTCTTTCGTCAGTATTCTTTGGTGGGATGTCCTACATAGGCAATGGTCCTAACTTTATGGTAAAAGCAATAGCTGAAAAGGAAGGTGTGCCAATGCCCCACTTTTTTGCATATATGTACAAGTTTTCATTGATTTACTTATTGCCAATTTTCATCTTAGTGCAGTTACTTTTTGTATGGTAAAAACATCATAGAAATTACCAACGATTTAGTAATAGTAATCACATACATCCGATGACTTAGAGTCATCGGATGTTTTATTTTATTCTATATCTTCAAAAACTTGAGGGGACGCTGGCTATTATTTAATTTTATAAAATAGACACCTGCTGGTAGAAGAGAAACATCTATTTGCCCTGAAATTAATCCAGATATTTGGCGGTTACCAAATTGGTCATAAATCTCAAATTCTGTTGCATTATCGGGAATATTAATCAGTGTTATTTTTTCGGAAACGGGATTAGGGGAAAGGGAAAGATTTAAATTTTCTAAAGCGTCGTTATTTATAGTTAGAACATGCTTCTTGTATTTCAACAAATATAAAGTTACACTATTATCCTCAATGTTAATATCTGTGTGAGAACCTAGACATTCTAAAGGGGATGAGTTATATACAACCATTGAAGTTGGGATAAAAAACCAAGTATTATTGTTTAAGATGTTAAAAGAAGAATCTTGAGACCAAGATAAACCTATGTTATCTGAAAAATAAAAATTCTTATAAGCAAATAATATTATTTTCGTTTTATCGAGACACTCTAATCGAAATATTTTTTCAGAACACATATTATCAAAAACCATATCCCAATCACGACCAGAATTAGTAGTACGGAAAAGTGAAAGAAATGGATAAATATTATCCTTTTGACTCCTAAATGTTGCAAAAAAGCCTATTGAATCGTTAATAAACATATATTGACCTTGATTTTCAATATTAGAAAAACCTTTATTAAATAACCAATTTTCTCCGTTATCGGTCGTCTTGTGAATGTAAACATCGGTAAATATCGAATGGTTAAAAATATTCTCCAGTAAAATCAATGTACTGTCCTTATTATATAATATAGAAAGATACCTATGAATATATGAAAAATCAGGTAATTTATCTACAACTTCTATCCAAGTTCTTCCAGCATCAATAGATTTGAACAAGTAATGCTGAGTGTTAGATCGCATTATTGCAAAACAAACACTATCATTATTAAAACTAACTTGCTTAAGCTGATAATCTTTTGGTATACTTATTTTTTCTTCACTCCAAGTGTCGCCAAAATTATTTGATCTTAAAATTAGTGAATCACAAAAAACTACTATTTTTTCATTATCTAAAACAAATATAAAATTCGCTTTAAATAATTTATTGTTAACTATCGATATTGGATAAACTTTAAAATATGAATTCCCAGAATCAATACTCTTCAAAATCAATGGATATCTATATTCAGACCCTTTTAGTAAATTACTTAGAAATATTATTTCTTTCTTTTTATTTATAATAAAAGTTGAGCCACTAAATCCTGCATATACTTTTTTTCCATTAGGTAATTCTTCAATAACAATTTTAGTGGAATCCTTAATTTCCCATTGAGCATTAGTTTCAATAAATCCAAATATTGTTAATATAATAATAAATATTGAAAAGACAA
>CAYOPF010000095.1:0-9958 GCA_964405755.1 uncultured Chloroherpeton sp. | reverse complement strand
TAAAACAAATCATCGCGAAATAATTATAGATTCGCAAATGGCTTTGGAGCGAATGGAGAGTATTGCATGGCACCTGGATGAACCAAACGCAGATCCGGTTTGCATTCCAATCAATTTTTTGAGTGAATTAACCCGTAAAGAGGGAACCATAGTCGTATTGGTTGGCGAAGGGAGCGATGAGCAGTTCATTGGTTACAACTGGATGCTACGCGAAATTAAGTTCAATCGTTATTTATGGAATTATTACCTAAAATTAATTTTCAATATTTTAAAGGGACCACTTTCGAACAAGCGCCAATATCAAGTTCTGGAATACTTCCATAAATCTGCAAAAGGATGGCCGCAGTATTGGAGTGGAATGCCATTTTTCACATCTACTGAACAGAAATTGATTTTGCAAAAAAATGAAAAAATTGATTACAACAAGTTAGGTAATTATGCCGATGGAATGGTGAATTTGGCCGACACATTCGATTTGGAAATAGAATTTTCGCGAAAGGCAATATTTACTGAATTTTATCAAAGATTACCAGAGTTGCTATTGATGAGAGTAGATAAAATGGGTATGGCGCATAGCATCGAACCAAGAGTGCCATTCCTGGATCATCGGCTGGTTGAACTTTCATTCTCTGTTGATTACAATAAAAAAATTCCAGATGGAAAAACAACAAAATACTTGCTTAAAAAGGCAGCAAAGGGATTTATTCCCGATGAGATAATAAACCGCAAAAAGCAAGGTTTTGCGGCTCCTGTAAGCGAATGGATGCGTAATGAATGGGAAGGTTATACACGGGACAAAATTCTTAATTCATATTTAGTGAAAAGCGGAATAATTAATTCAAGAATCGTAAATGAAATGTTGGATTTGCATAAAGCAAAACGAGCAGATTTTTATAAACAAATCTACTCGTTGCTGATGTTGAGCCTATGGTACGAAAAATATTTTTAAAGGTCGATATCCAACCCGTGCTCTTTTTTGAGGCTACTTAGAATAACTTCGTAGCTTTTGCGTGCGACGCGGTCGAACTTCAGATAATTATCAATTGTTTGAATTGAATGCAGAACAGTAGTGTGGTCGCGTTTACCAAAAGCCTCACCGATTGTTTTTAAAGGAGACTTCAACAATTTCTTTGCAAAGTACATAGCAAATTGTCTCGAGAGTGTTATCTGATGCTTGCGGGATTTGGATTCTAATTGTTCGATTGGAATATTAAAATGATTCGAGACAATGTTCTTAATGCTGTCTATCGTGATAACTTTTTCTTTTATGTTATAAATATTATTTACAACTTCCTTGGCTAACTCTAGAGTTAATGGTTTGTTGTAAAATGTGGAATGTGCAATCAAGCTTATATATGCACCTTCCAACTCGCGAATGCTATTGGTAATAGTATGAGCTAATAAATCCAGAATATCATAGGAAATATCGTAACCATCTGCACGACTTTTGTATTTTAGAATATCTCTACGGGTTTCGAAATCAGGGGTATTGATGTTGACTGTAACCCCAGAATTGAATCGGGAAATCAACCTTTGGTCCACACCTTTTAATTCCTTTGCAGGTTTATCGCTAGTAAGAACAACCAATTTATTTGATTGCTGGAGAATATTGAAAGTATGGAAAAAGTTGTCCTGAGTTTTTTCTTTTCCAGCAAGGAATTGAATATCATCTATTATAAGCACATCCAGATTTCGATAAATTTTGGTAAATTCACTTATTTTGTTGTTTTGTGCAGCGTTTGCATAATTAACATAAAACTGGTCGCCATTTGTATATAGAACTTTCAGGTTAGGCTTCCGTTGGAATACATAATTGCCAATAGCGTGTGCCAAATGGGTTTTACCAAGGCCAGAAGCTCCATAAATAAGCAAAGGATTATAGCGAGTCTTTGTTGGATTATCTGCAACTGCTTTTGCAGCGTTGGTTGCTCCCAGATTGCTTTCGCCCACTATAAAGTTCTGAAACTGGTAATTTGGATTGAGTTGAGTATTAATCAACTCAAATCCGAACTCGGTAAGAGAGTCATTATAACTTGCCTGAGGAGCAATGTTATGATTTACGAAAGGTAATTTTATATTATTATTGTTTTTTATAACTTTCTCAATCGGTTTGATTTCGAAAGTAATATCGATTTCTTGGCCATTATCGAATGACTTGTCGATAGCAAAGTGTAAAAGTTTGGAATAATGTTCTTCGAGCCATTCATAAAAGAATTGACTTGGGACATTCAGTGTGATTGAGGATTTAGTAATAGAATTTGGTTGGATGTTCTCGAACCAGACTTTATAGGAACTAGCATCCACGTTATCGCGTATGATTTTGAGAGCAGTATTCCAAATTTTGTCAATATCCTTAAGGTCTTGCACTTTTTTTGTATGGTTATCGACTATATTATTCAATGAGTTAAGTATCAGTTCTTCCATATTGATTTGTTTATTAGCAATTTTTTTAGTAAATTTTCAAGTTATTCACAATTATGACTAAAAAAGTCGAATTGTGTTTTAAACTTAATTCAAATATTACAAAAAAAAATTGAATAAACAAGAAAAAAAGTTATTCACAAAAGATGAAAAAACAAATATTTTGACAAACCCATAGAATTAAAGCAGTTAAGATGTTTATAAAAAATGAACTAAAAATGAAAAATTAATCAAATTTTGTAAAAGCATATATTATTAACAAACTTATAGATATCATTTTAGAATTCTTGTAAATCAAACTATTTGTTAATATTCAATAAATTTTAAAAGTTTTCAACATTGTTAAAAAATGGCACGCAAAAAGCGATATATTGACTTTGTAACATTTTGAGCGTTTGATACGTTATTTATTCAAGTAATTCGTTGTATTTAAAAAGAGAACTATCGAAATGAAAAAAATATATATTATTCTGGGTTTGCTATTATTACCGCAAATGCTGATATATGCACAGTGGAAGAAAATATCAAGCATTCCCAAACCCTATGATGATGCTTATTATCTTGATGTATATTTTTTGGAATCCGATCAAAACTTTGGATGGGCTTGTGGTAAAAATGGTGTTGTTACCCGAACGACAAATAGTGGTAAGAGTTGGGAGGTGTCGGTTATACCTTTTGCATTTCAATTGGAGAGCATTCATTTTGTCAATGAAAAAGTTGGATATACTTCCGGACTTTATAATGGTGGCTCCACAACAAGTGCGATATTCAAATCTATCGATGGGGGACGTACTTGGACCAATGTTTCTCCAATAGGTAATATTGATGTTTGGGGATCATTTTTTATTAATGAGAATTTGGGTTTAACAATCGGGGGAGGTTGTGGCAACGAGCAACAATTCTACCGAACAACTGATGGAGGCAAAACCTGGAGAGTAACCCGAAAGAATCATTTTAATTCTGGACTTTCGGATTTGTTAATCGATTCTAAAACTGGACTCGGTTATGCTGTGAGCAGTGGATGGATTTGGAAAACTACTGATTTTGGATTGAATTGGGATTTGTATAGTACCAGTGGCGATAATGATTGGCAAGAGGAAATCACTTTATTTGGCAATACATTCTTGTTACCATACTCATCTGGCTGTACAGGAGGTTCTGGCGGAGGTGGAGCGCGAATATCAACCGACTTGGGTAAAACTTGGAGAGAATATAATTTTGGAATACCGATGTTTGGTTCATATCTACATAATCAAACTTCTGGATGGGTTGTAGGGTGGCAGCGAAACGTACATTATACAAGCAATGCTGGGAAAACATGGGAGAAAAAGGTTTGTGGGATTCCTCCCAATGCCGATTTAGACGATATTTGGTTCATAAATGATACTCTTGGCTATCTTGTCGGTACCGGGATTTATAAGTATGTTGGATATAATATCGAAAAACCTAAAGTGCTGGCATCTCAAACGGGACCATACTGCGATGGAGATACAGTTATTCTTTATCTTAATCAGTCTTACGACAATTATAAATGGTCAACCGGCGAAACTGCACCTTTTATTAAAGTATCAAAATCTGGAACTTATTGGGCTTTTGCTTCTCATAACGAATGTGACAGTTCGACTTCCGAACCTTTTATAGTTACTTTTCTTCCCCGTAACAAATTATCATTACAAGTTTCCGATACCAACAAATTATGTGATGGGGATACGGTATTTATTAAGGCAAGTGGTGATTTCGTGCAATTTAGTTGGTCCGATGGTCAAGCAGGTGATTCTGCTATATTTACCAAATCTGGAAAATATTACATTACTGCCATTGATAAAAATGGTTGTAAAACAATTGATTCGGTCGCTTTGAAATTCGCACCATTACCTGTTACTGAAATAATTGTAAAAGGTCCAAGTAATTTCTGTATCGGGGATTCCACAATGTTGATTTCCAAAAATATTCATTCCAAATATCAATGGATTGATGATAAGTCGGGAAATGTAATTTCGAATCAAAAAAGTATTGGAGTATACGACAGTGGCAGTTTCAGATTGCTTGCCGAAAACGAATTTGGGTGCTCATCCATAAGTGCTGCTGTTGATATCTCAGTTCGTCTCGATACCAACAAACTTGTTTTATCTTTTATTCCCGAATTTAAAATCGATTCAACCAAGTTTCCAGCTATAAATTGCAAAAAGTTGAAAATCGAGAATCAAAGTTGGCAAACTCAAGTTTTGGATGACGTTATTTTATTTAGAAATTTAGCATTTTCAATTCCACAAAGCCAACTTCCACTTGTAATACAACCATTTTCATCTGCTGAAATTGAAGTTTGCTTTTCTCCCAAAAAGATGGGAGAAGATCGCGATACTATCTTTATCGATGACCTGTGTAAACCACATATTCTTCCATTGGTTTCTTACGGACTTCCTAATAATTACCAATCCGATTCCCGATGTGATATCCCTCTAGAAATGAATACTATTGATATTATTGACGATACAGATTTTATAATTCAAAAACCTTTTCCGAATCCAGCAAATAAATATTTAACAATACCAATTATATATAGTGGTAGCAAAGTAAATATTTATTTCCAGGTCTTTGATATTATGGGCGAGTTGGTTTATGAAACAAGTAAACAAATGATTGAATATAGAAAACAGGTAAATTCGGGTTCCAATTATTTTGACGAAATCAACCTTAATATTGGTAATTTGAAACCAGGATTTTATATATTAACAGTAAAATCGCAAACCAAAACCCAAACATTAAATTTTATGAAGTTAGACTAAAGTTCAATTGTAATTTCCTTTGAAACCAAGGGTAAAGTGAAGGAGAAAGTAGTACCTTTTCCCAATTTGGATTCAACAGATAAAGTACCTCTATTTAGTTCTACAGCTTCTTTAACAAGTACCAACCCCAACCCAGTACCTTGTTCCTGGTTAGTCCCTAGTGTGGAGTTGGTTTTATTCAAAACAAATAATTCGTTAATTTTTTCCTCAGGTATCCCAACCCCAGTATCCGAAACAGATACTTTTATAACTGAGTTGACAGAATCCTCATTACAGAATAAAGTAATATACCCATGAGAGGGAGTAAATTTAATTGAATTATTCACAAGGTTGCAGAAAACTAATTGAATCAAGTTAGGATCGGCAAAAACATAGGTATCCAAAGGTATATCATTCCTCAAATTTATTAATTTATTTTGAGCCTGCAAATTCATTTGTTCAATAATTTGCTGAGCAAGAAAGTGCAAATCATATTCTTGTGGATTATAGGTAATTGATCCTCTTTGGAAATTTGACCATGTTAACAAATCGTTCAACATACTTGACAAGTGGCTAGATGATTTTTGTAGTATTTCAAAAATATCGCGAAAATCATTAATATCTAAGGTGTCGAAGCTAGTTACATACTCGTCTATCAATGCTTTAAATCCAAAAATAGGATTCTTTAGTTCGTGACTAATAATTGCAAACATTTTATGTCTTACATCCAAAGCTTCCTTCAGGTCGTTTAAAATTTTTTCCTTTTGAATTACTTCCGAATTCAATTGAATATTCAGCATGTTCAGATCTTTGTTAATTGTTCTCTCTCTTCGGATAAATCTATCATATAGGTTTAGATAATTTTGAATTTGAGTATCAGAAAATGGCTTTGTAATGTAATCAATGCCACCTAATTCAAGAGCTTTTGCTCTCATTTCGTTATCGGGATCATAAGCAGTCATAAAAATTATTGGAATATCTGAATATTTTGGATTCCCTCTTATTACTCTCGCAGTTTCGAAACCATCAAAACCTTCCATAAACACATCCATCAAAATTATGTCGATTTGATGATTACCGAGTAACCTCAGGCATTCCATTCCAGAGTATGCTTTAAAATATTGATAATTTTGCATTTGATTGATCATCTTCGAAATTGCTTCAACAGCAATTTTACTATCATCCACGATTATTAGTTCGAGTTTGTCTTTTTCCATTTCAACCTTATTGTTTTTATTTTATTAATTTAGTAAAGTTTATGAAAACAAACTTTATTTTTTTGCAAAATTAATGGATTTTATTTCAAATACAATTCAAATTGTCGTATTTGCTCGGTTTCAGGAAGGTGGCAGATACTTGCTTTTAAAACGTTCACCCGATGATGATGTCTATCCTGGGATTTGGCAGGTTTGCACCGGTACAAGAGAAGAACACGAAACACCTCTTGAAGCTTTATTTAGAGAACTTGAGGAAGAAACAGGTATTAGGGAATTTGTCAATATTTGGAATGTTCCTTTTGTTGCATCGTACCATAGTATCAAAAGGAATGCAATTTGCTTTTCGCCAGTTTTTGCTGTCGAAGTTAGCAATTTAACAAGGATAAAGATATCTCATGAGCATACAGATTTTATGTGGACGGACGTCGTTACAGCATCAGAGATGATGTTCATTCCTTCGTATGCAACATCTTTAAGTTTAGTAGAATCCTTAATTCTAAACCCAGAATCATCCAATTTATTTTTAATCAATTTATAATATCCCCTAGGAATAATGGAAATATTAAAAGACAAATTAGCAGTTGTATTGGTAACTTATAACAGGTTAGAACTTCTTAAGCAGATTTACAAAAGTATCAAAAATCAAACAAAAGGCCCCGACAAAATTATTATTGTTAACAATTCTTCCACTGATGGCACCTTGGATTGGTTGGAAGAAACTAAAGATAAGGATAATTTGCTCATGTTTGTCACTCAGCCAAATTCTGGTAGTAGCGGAGGTCAGTACACTGCTTTTCGTACTGCATTCGAGCTTGGCTACGAATGGATTTGGGAAATGGACGATGATGTTCTTCCAAGGCAAGACTGCTTGGAAATATTATGGAAATATCGAAATCAAAATACAATAATTGCCCCATTGCGTTATACAAAAGAAGGTTATGTTTATTATAATGAGATTATAAAATTCAACCACACTAATATTTTTAAAACATTTTGGGAAGTTGTTACAGATCCATCATTATTAAGCAAGGAAATTGAATATGTTGAAGGTTTAACTTTCGAAGGTGCTTTTTTCCATCGCTCGGTGATTCAAAAAATTGGTCTGCCAGATAAAAGAATTTTTATTTTTGGGGATGATACCGATTTTTGTATAAGAGCATCCAGAATTGGATTTAAATTAGCACTAATTCCAAGTGCAAAGATGGACAGACTGCTAACAGTAAATTACTATCAACAAATCCATACTCCAAAACGGTATTATATTATCCGCAACCAAATGCTTTCTGATAGGTTCTACGGAAATTGGTGTGTTAGGAATATTCGCCCTGTTATATATTTATTTAAATGGATTTTTGCCCGTTCAAATTCATTTCAGGATTTAAAAATATCTTTCAGAGCATATTGGGACGCTATTCTAACAAAACCGCTAAATGATTACTATGATCAAAAATAAAAAAGTTACTTTCCACACCCTTGGTTGCAAAGTTAACTATGCCGAGTCTTCGAGTGTTATGCAAAAAATGATAGAAAGGGGTTCGATTTATACAAAAGAAATTGACGTCGCAGATATTTTAGTAATAAACACTTGCACTGTTACCCATCGGGCAGATGCAGATGCCCGAAAATTTATCCGTTCAGCAATTCGTAAAAATCCTAATTTATTTGTTGTCGTTATGGGTTGTGCATCCGAAGTTAACCCTCAAATGTTCGAGCAAATCGAGGGAGTGAACTTAATTATGGGCAATCAGAAAATGGATTTGGTCGATTTGCTCAATCAACATTATGCGGAAACAGAAAAACAAGTCATTCGTGATGCATGTTCCGAAGATAGTTTAATATTCGATTTAGCTTATACAAGCGAAAATGATGCTCGGACGAGAGCTTTTCTTAAAATCCAAGATGGCTGTGAGTATAAGTGTTCCTATTGCATTATTCCTCAAGCACGGGGAAAGTTTAGATCTATGCCTTTTGATACAATTATTCCAACAATCCGCGAACTCGAAAGTAAAGGATATCATGAAACAGTTTTGGTTGGAATTAATCTTTCCGAGTATTCCAGCGAGGGTAAAAAATTTATTGATATTATAAAGTTTTTGAATGATTCAGATTTGAATTCTAGAATACGAATTTCGTCCATTGAACCTAATATTCTTAATAGAGATATAATAACGGAATTTGTTGGCAGCAATATTCTTTGTCCTCATTTTCATATTCCTTTGCAAAGTGGAAGCGACAAAATTTTGAAATTAATGCGACGAAAATATAACACAAAACAGTTTTTGGAAAAAATTCAGATAATAAACGAATTGCTTCCCGATGCTGGAATTGGATTTGATGTAATAACCGGATTTCCTGGCGAGACTGATGAGGATTTCGACGAAACCTATAGGTTTTTGGATAATTTGAATTTTTCGTATTTACACCCTTTCTCGTATTCCGAACGTAAAAATACCGAAGCAGAAAAATTGCCATATAAAGTCGATGAGCAAACAAAAAAAATGAGAACTCAGGAATTGATAAAGTTATCAACAAAGAAGCATTTTGATTTTGCATTAACTCAAATCAACAAAGACCATGTCTTTATAGCCGAAACCCGTAAAGCCGATGGATACTTATATGGACACACTTCGAATTATTTGGAAGTTGCACTGGACGAAGAAATGGAGAATTATGAACCCAAAATGACAATTCGATTAATTTCTTTCATAAATGGGATAATTTTATCAAAAAAAATATAGGATCTAAGTGTATTTAAATCATACAAATAGATAAAATGAAAAAAAAAAGTAAAATTATTTTGAAACAAAACTGAAAAAATTGGATTTACGTTACAAAGGATTTTACCAAAATGATTAAACTTGAAATTAAAGATAAAAATTTGGTTAAATGGTCAATATTTAGTAAATTAGGATTTTGTAGTTTAACCATTTGATAATAAAAGATTAAAAAGATAAAAAAAGAGTAAAAAAAAATGCAAATTGAAGGTAAAAAAATCTTAATACTTGGTGGATTTGGCTTGGTCGGCTCGGCTATATGTCACGAATTGATGCGATTTTCGCCAAGTGAACTAATTATTTCATCACTAAGACAATACGAAGCAGAAAGTGCAGTAAAAGAACTACAGAATGATTACAAAAAAACTACTACAAAGTTTGTAGCAAGATGGGGTAATATTTTTACCCGTACTCAATGGAAAGACGAAAACTGGCACGATGTGGTCGATGATGAAAAAAACAGGCGAGAATTCATATCAGACATCTTTCTGGAGCTCGATGAAAACCTACTTAACAGGATGTTCCTCTATGAATTGATAACTGAATTCAAACCCGATATTGTAATTGATTGCATCAATACAGCAACAGGAATAGCATATCTTGATATCTATAGTACAACAGCAAAAGTTTTGATTCAAATGCAGGAAGGCAATCCTGATAACGATATAATGGAAAAAATCATTGCCAGTACATACATACCTCAGTTAATAAGACATATTCAAATTTTTCGTACAACACCAGATCACGGTCAAGTAAGGTCGGCGTGGTGTTATAAGGGTTC
>CAYOPF010000094.1:0-10457 GCA_964405755.1 uncultured Chloroherpeton sp. | reverse complement strand
GCAGGTATAGAAAAGAAAATTGCATACCAGAAAGCAGAGAACTTTTTGGAAAAAGTAGGTATGAAAGAAAAGCTGCAAAAAAAACCATCGACTCTGTCCGGAGGAGAGCAGCAAAGAGTAGCTATAGCAAGGGCTCTGATTAATAACCCTAGAATTGTTTTGGCCGACGAACCTACAGGGAATTTGGATGCTGCCAATTCTTCGCATTTTTTAGAATTGATATTGAATTTGATTGCCGAACTGGATACTACCTTTATTATTGCTACTCACAGCATTGAAATTGCCGAAAAAGCAACCCGAAAGTATTTATTATTGAACGGGTATTTGGAAGAAATCCTATAAATCGCCATATTGTGGTTTAATTGTAATATCTTCTATCATCAAATCGTCGAATTCCGACATTCTTATTATATCCTGAATAATTTTTGCAACATTTTCCGGTGATATCATTAGATGTTGTCTTTCCACTCTTATTTTCTCATCCCAAATTTCAGTATTAGTAGCTCCCAGGTATACATTCACAACTTTAATCTTGTGTTTTCTGACCTCTTCACGCAGTGAATTTGTCAATCCTATTATTGCATTTTTCGAAGCACTGTAAATCGATGCATTTTCGAAAGTTTTCTTTGTTGCAATCGAAGAAATGTTTATAATCAGTCCTCTTTTTTGTTCGACCATTTTCGAAACTACACTTTTCAATATAATAGTTGGAGCAATAGTATTAACATAGTATTCGGATTTTATAGTATCTGCATTAATTTCAATAAATGGTGCAAAATCGGCCACACCGGAATTATTAACAAAAATATCAATGTTGCTATCTATGGAATTCATTTCTTTCTTTATTCTTTCCAAATAATCGATCCAGTGTTCTTTTGGATTATTGTCCAAATCAATCTCGAGTATTTTTAAAGAATCTCTGGATAATAATTCAGGATATTTTTCATAAAAACTAATTTTATTCCGTGTAGTACCGATAAAATAATATGAATCAGAAAGTAACCTAAATATTTCATTGCCGATTCCACGAGAAATGCCTGTTAAAAAAAACGTTTTCATAATTGTAATAAATATTTTTTTATTAAATTACAAAAAATAAATTGAGGAAAATTAAATGAGTGAACAAGCAGAAGTTGCAAACGCAAAAAAAATGACTGACGAAGTTGTTCAGTTAGTAAGTTTTAACATTGGCGAAGAGGAATTTGGAGTTGATATCCTTAGAGTGCAGGAAATTAATAGAATGGTGGAAATTACTCGCGTCCCCAATTCACCCGACTATGTGGAAGGAGTAATAAATCTTCGCGGCAAGGTGATCCCAATCCTTTATATGCGTAAGCGTATAGGAATGCCATCCAAACCACTCGATAAGGACACAAGAATTATTGTCGTAGAAATCGATAAGAGAGTTATTGGATTTATTGTGGATAGTGTGAACGAAGTGCTTCGCATAAATAAGTCAATAACAGAACCACCTCCCACTATGGTAGCTGGAATTGATTCGGACTTCATAACTTCAATTGCTAAATTGGAAGATAGACTTTTAATTTTGCTTGATTTAGAAAAAATATTAACCAAATCCGAAGTAGAAGAGTTAAAGAAACTTAACAATAATTAGTAAGTGCGATACTGAGTTAATTAATCCCCCCACTTATTTTTTCATCTATTTGATTTTTTCATTTATTTCTTAGGTACAAATAAATCATTAAGATTTATTAATAATTATATATGAATTATTAGCAATGTGAATTACATTCATTGATATATATTGCTTTCCTGATATTTTTCATCAATCCTCAAAAATTAAGGTTCAGTTAGTTTGTAGTAAAAAATTTTATAAAAAATTTGCTTTTTAATTATTTTTTTTGTAATTTCACGGCTTGGAAAAGTCATGAATCAAAAGTTAATATTCAGTGAATTTTTTTGTTCTTTTTAAATAATTTTTTATTAACAAACACAGGACTTGTTATGGCAAGTAACTCTACCAAATTACTGCGAACAAACAATCTGTTCGCAAAAGCTATAGTTCCAGTGTTTGTAGTCCTATTAACAATCTGCTTAAGTGGACTACAACTGCTAGCGCAAAGTGGTACTTTCGTATCGGGTAAAATATCCGATGCAGAAAGTGGAAAAGCATTAACTGGTGCATCTGTTGCTGTACCTGATTTACGTATCGGTGCAGTTACAGATAAAGAAGGTAATTTTAAATTCCGCGCTCCTGCTGGCAAACACACCCTTGAAGTAAAATACTTGGGCTATCAGACAGTAACGCGATCAGTAACCCTCAAAGAGGGCGAAACAACTTCAATCAACATCAAATTATCGCAAGGTTCTATCAGGACTAATGAAATTGTTGTCGTTGGTCTGTCCGGCGAAGTGGACAAGAACAAACTTGGTAACACAATTGCATCAGTGGGCAACGAAGCAATTAACAATGTTGTTTCTTCGTCAGCTATCGATGCAATGAGCGGACGCGTCCTAGGTGCAAATGTTACAAAAAGTTCAGGAACACCCGGTTCAGGTACATACGTAACTCTCCGTGGTCGAAAAACAATGGAAGGTTCTTCCGAGCCTTTGTATATCGTCGATGGTGTTGTTATCGACAATACTTTCATCTACGACCCAAGTGGAACAAGACAATTCTCGAATCGTGTAACCGATATCAACCCGGAAGATATTGAAGATATGCAGATACTTAAAGGTGCTGCTGCTGCTGCTCTATATGGTGCAAAAGCTGGTAACGGTGTTGTGATTATTACTACAAAACGTGGTAAATTTACAAGTAGCGACAAACCAGCCAGAATTTCGTTCAAGTCTTCATTGCAAATCGACAATAAGTCGGGAAAAATTGACTTACAACAAGAATTCGGTCAGGCTACTCCTTACAAACCTTACACACCAGGTTCGACTAACTCTTGGACAAGTAAAAAGTTACCTGACGGAACTCCAGTTTTTGACCACCAGGAAGATCCATTCCGTACAGCATTGTCCACAGAAAATTCATTGTCAATTAGTGGAGGTGTTCCTCAATTTGATTATCTGATTAATGGTACATATACCAATAATGAAGGTTATGTTGAGGGTTCCAAATTAGAAAGGACCTCTGTTCGTGCAAATGTCGGTATATCGTTACTTCCCGGAGTTACTGTTCAAACCAACAATAACTACATTTACACAAATAATGATCTTCCACAAGATGGTTCCAATACAGCAGGAATCTTGCTTGGTTCGTTAAGAACTCCGCCAGAATTCGATAATCAAATTTATCTTGAGGCAGATGGAGTTACACAAAGAAGATTTGCCTCTTATGACAATCCTATTTGGACTCAAAAATTCAATAAATTCAATCAAAAGATAAACAGATTTTTGCATAGCACAGAAGTTAAGTTTATGCCTATGGATTGGTTGACTTTTAACATGCGATATGGTTTAGATTGGTATTCGTACAATTTTATGGAAAGAATTGCAGTTGGTTCAAGGTCAGCAAGGTCTCCAGGACAACTAGGTGGAATATATAAAACAAGAATTGAAAACAGACAACAAAATTTAGACTTCACATTTAATTTAAACCAATCCTTGCTGGATGGTGATTTAGAAGTTAACTTAGTTGGTGGTTCTCAATCAATTTGGTTTGATAGGAGTAATTTAGGTGCAAGTTCTACTCAAACCTTAGCTTTTTTCGACGAAATCGCAGCGGGTTCCACCAAGGATGCATCCAGTTCAATGACTCAGACGGAGATTCAAGGTTTGTTTGGACAACTAACCACAACATACTTAGACAAATATACAATAACCCTAGGTATGCGTCGCGATGGAAGCTCGACTTATGGTGAATCCCAAAAATTCCATACCTATCCTAAAGCAAGTTTGTCGTATGTTTTAAGCAACGAACCATTTTTCGAAGGAATGAAGGATATATTCAGCAATTTCCGAATTCGCGGAGCTTATGGTCAAGCTGGTTCACCAGACTTACCTTATGCGTTTGCAACAAACAACGTTTATATTACTGAAGGTAACTTCGATCCATGGGTAGAAACATCCGAATCCAAACGAGGAGGATTTAACGGTATTCGCTCAAGTGCAGTTGCTGGCGCCAAAGATATTAATCCTGAAATATCTACTGAAATAGAATTCGGGTTCGATATTGGCCTACTTAATGACGTAGTTTCGCTTGAGTTTTCTTACTTTAAATCCGATGTAGAAGATTTAATTATGTCCCTACCAGCACCAGCTTCGACAGGTTTTACTAATATGTTGAAAAATGGCGGTGCAATGTGGAATAAAGGTTATGAAATCGGTTTAACTGCTAGATTATTCAGTACTGACGACTTAAACTGGGTTACAAGATTAAATTTCACTACAACAACCAACGAAGTAACTCGATTGGATGCAGAATTCTATACCCTAACAGGTGGTTTTGTTGGTTTGCTGAACTCAGCTGTTAAGGGAATGCCATTAGGAACATTCCAAACTGCTGGCTGGTTACGTTACGATGCAGACAAAGCAGTAGATCCAGCAAATGCTGGCTCTAAATGGGAAGTAACTGATGCAGAAAGAGCTTACTATAAGCAACTAACAGGTAGAGATTACCAGAATGGTGATGTTCGTGTTTCGTATTGGGATCCTACAAACAAAGAAGTAGTAAATGATGATTATGAAATGAATTATGCTGGCACTCCACGTCAAGATCCAGACCTAATCTTTAAGTACGATCCAAATCCCGACTTTATGCTTTCCTGGAGCAACGATTTCACAGTCTTCGATGATATAACTGTTTCCTTCTTATGGGACATGGTATGGGGCTTTGATGTATGGAACGGAACCAAAGGTGCATTGTACAACTTTGGTACTCATGGCGATACTCGCGACAGATTAGATCCATGGAATGATGAAAACGGTCATCCAGTGTATGATTTTAACCCAGTGATTGATGGCGAAGCAGACGAACCTGCAATACCAAATAAAATAATGAAATACAGACTTTACTATAACGGCTTCAACATTAATGAGCCACATATCGAAGATGGTTCCTTCATTAAATTACGCGAAATTCGTCTGGATTATCGCTGGAAAGGTTTGGAGGATTGGAACATAAGCCAGATTACATTCTCGTTTGCAGCACGAAATTTACTCACAATCACAGATTACAAAGGCTACGACCCAGAAGTAAACACATTCTCGTTAGCAGAAGGTCGTGGAGTAGATTACTTTACATTGCCACAAGTAACTTCGTTGCGTTTTGGTATTTCAATTAACTATTAATAAGGAGGATTAAAGATGAAAAAATATATTAATAAAATTTCGAAAATATTTGCAGTTTTTGCAGTTTTTACATTATTGCTATCAAGTTGCTCAATAGACGACAGCGTTAATGTAGATCCAAACGCAATTGCCGAAGCAAAAGTAAAATCGGTTGACGGAGTTTACTCCTTATTTGTGGCTCTGCAAGTTAATGTTGCAGATACATATACTAGAGATCGTTCCAGATTGGCAGCAATTTGGTCGTGGCAAATGTGCGCTCCTCCTGGGATTGCACGTCCACAACCTGTTGCTTGGAACGCTTATAATATAACAACAGACGGACCTACCGATGATTATTGGGTAATTACTTATAGAGGAGTTAAAATTGCAAACGACATCATTGCATTCACTCCCGAAGTATTCACAGGTACTAATGAAAAATTGGGCAATACAATTTTAGGTATTGCTAAGGTTTACAAAGCAATTTTATTAGGCGAAGCCGCAGCTTCGTTTGGTAGTATTCCAGTAGAAATCAAAGGTGCTGAAGCTCCTGATTTTGTTGAACAAAATGCAGCTTATGCTTATGTACAAAAGACTTTGGACGAAGCTATAGTTCACTTGAATGCAGGCACTGCATCTCTTGCTCGGGATTTGAATCTTAAAGGCGATGGAGCAAAATGGATTGCTGTAGCTAATTCTGCTAAAGCTCGTTACTATTTGCAAATTGGCGACTACGCCAATGCTCTTGCCTCAGCCAACAAAGGTATAGCCGACGCTACTGGTTCGATCTATGGAATATTCTCAAGCAATGCCGGCGAAAAAGCCAATTGGGGCATGTGGGTCCTGAATGAGCAAGAACCAATCCGTCCCGATAAATACTTTTTGGATATGTTCGATGCAAAAGATAAAAGATTAGCTGAATATTTCAGTCCAAATGCAGATGGCGAATTTATTGGTTTTGCATCTCGTCCCCTGGCAAATGCATATACTAAGCCCGTTCTGGATAAAGAAAAGAACTTCCAAACAACTGTTAGGATGAAAAAATACTCGACTTATGAAGAAAAATTCCCAATTATCCGATACGAAGAAAACGTTTTAATTAAAGCAGAATGCTTGGCTCGTACTGGTACTTTGAACGATGCAGCGACTCAAATCAATATTATCCGTACAAAAGCCGGATTGCCTGATTTCACTCCTGCTAACAAAGACGAAGCTATCAAAGAAGCATTAACCCAAAAATTCTTGGAATTGTACTTGGAAGGTCAATCCTGGCACGATCAAAGGAGAACAGGTACATTGCCTGAATTCAAAGCTCAAGCCAATGCTCGTTTCCTTTATGGGCAAAGTGAGAAGGTAGCTAATACAAAAGTTCCTCTGGACAAGGACGATCTTTGTAGGTACTTGCTGAACAAGAAATACGGCGGTTTGTTAGAATAACAAATTTCCTATAAACAAAAAAACTGTCTTTCAACTCGAAAGGCAGTTTTTTTTATTGTCTAAATGAACAAAGAACAATTAGGAATAAGGTTAGGCAGTAAATTTTAATAGAATTGGTCTTCCTGGTCGTCGTTATAAAGATATTCGTCGTTGATAACGTCTTCATATTCAGGCCATAAATCTTCTATACCTTCAATAAGAACTTCTTCGTCTTCAATTTCGAGAATATTATCCATAACTTGTTGAGGGCAACCTGCTCGCATTGCATAATCGTATAGTTCTTCCTTGGTTGCTGGAAAAGGAGCATCTTCTAAGAATGAAGCTAATTCTGGCGTCCAAAACATATTTCCTCCAATTACTTTTTTAAATTTTGCAAAATTATATATTTAATACTCAATTTTAGTAAAATTGTTACATTTTTTTGATATTTACGGAACAACTGCAAATTTATTTATTTGGAAATTAAATTCTTCACCTTGTCCGTTACGACCTTCAATTTTATATAAATATTTTCCAATTGATAATTTGTTGCCTCTTTCGTCAATTAAATCCCATTTAATTGCGCCGGTGGCATTGTTGTCGCTTAGTTTCTTTAATATCGTTCCTTCTAAGTTCGTAATTGTAATTTCGAATTCTTTTGGTAAGTTACCAAATCCAATATATTCATCCCTGCTTAGACTTACGGGATTGGGAAATGCAAACACAGAATTTATATTATCTTTGACTAAAACAAAAGAAAGCGTGTTGCCTGCACCTTGAGTTATTGGTCTTCCATCGCGAGATTTAATATTCCTTGCGGTAATTGAGTAAATTTCCCCTGTGATATTACTATTTTTAATATCGTCATTGAGTTGGAGCTCAACAATTGATTGATCAACATTTCGGGTATTTGCAATAATCACTTTACCAAGAGGTTTAATATCATAGTTTATCTCGTTGTTTGCGATTGTCGTATCCAAAAAATCAGAGAATTCCAGCGATAATCTATTTAAATCATAAATGAACAATGATTTAAGGTATATCTCATTATTACTTGCGGGGTCTGCTATTTCAAAATAGATTGAAGAATTCAGCGAGGGATTGTTCCAATAATCCCTAAATGAATTACAAATTATTTCGTGTTCACCTTTTTTAAGACTTGTAGGTAAATTCAAAACATAAGAAGTATCAGAATTAGCAACAGCCGATGTAGGGATAATTTGGTAAGGTTCGTATAAGTGGCGAATCAAAAAAGTGTTTTTGTCGCTCAAATTAGGTTTAACTTTACCATTGAAGCTTACCACAATTGTATTGTTGTTCACTGCTTTCACCTTGATGGGCTGGATTGGTGCATTGGCGTATATAGTTAATACTTCGGAATAATTGCTTTCGTTAATTCCATTTGTAGTGTCCACAGCTGTAACAATAAAGTAATGATACTTTTGTGGTTCCAAATCGATTATTACCAGCGAATCCGCTTCGGTTTTCGATATTTGCTTTAATAACATTTCCCCTATGTCGTTCTGAACTATTTTATATACTCGGTAAAAGTGGATATTGGGTATTTTCGACCATTTTAGTACTGCCATTTGGTTTGTTAGTGTATAGGAATCGATAAATTGAGGAGTAGAAATTACTTTAGAAAAGGGTGGTAATTCAAAAAATATAGTGGAATCGAATGTTGCAATCCCAATTTCTTTGGTTCCATTTTTATCGAAATCCCATACAATTGCAGAATTGGTAAATGAATAAGGATATTGCCAATAGGGTGCCCATTTTACTTCGTTTCTCTTGAAAATATATGTATTTGGCAAAGTAGAAACTATTAATTCATCTTGCCCATCTTTGTCGATGTCAGCACCTAAAATTCCATTTCGGAAACCTACTCTCAGGCGTGGATCGATGCCAGCACGCACACCCATAATATTTTCGATGTTGTTGATTTTATAATTATTCGGGCTCTGCGATTGGACCGATCTAATATTCCAAATTTGATTTATGCTGTTGGTCTCTCCAAATAAATTTTCCGTTCCATAAGTGGCAATAATTATTTCCATGGATTTATCTTTGTTTTGCAATAAAGATAAAATAGGATTGGAAAAACCATAGTTTGTAGAATCTACAAATTCCAGATTAAATTGACTGGCTAATTTATCGAACTCATACACTAAGATATGCCCGTAATAATTGGAGTGAACCAGCTCTGGCTTTCCATCACCATCGATATCAGATACAACAGAACTTTTGGTAAGGCCTTTATTCCTTAGGTTTTCTGGCAATTTAGTCCTTGCCAATACTGAGTATGTATTCTGAGTTTTATTAAACTTTAGTGCAAGATAGGAACTATCGTTGTATGCAATAACTTCGTCCAATCCATCGCCATCTATATCATATAAAGATTCGCCCCACTCAACCAAAGAAAAATTACTTTTATAAATCTCTTTGCTAAAAGGTGATTGTCCCAGTGTCACAGCTTCGGTTATCTGAGTTTTGCCGTTATAAGTCATTAGAATGTCTGCTAATTGATTGCCGTTGGTATTCCCGAAGGCAACTGGAATCCAATCTTTTAATGTATCCAACAGGTAAAAAGAATTATTGCGAAATTCAAAAAATTTGGCATTTTCGATTACGAAATTGGAAAAGTCGTTTATCACAACTTGTTCAGTTCCTTTTTGGTACAAATCCAACACATTATTATTCAAGTAACTTCTTGGTAATTTATAATCTTTTTGAATAAAACTTTGAACTGGAAATATTTGAAATTCGAAATCAAAATCGAAATATTTTACAATTTTCGTTGTATCCGTATAATTGTTCGAAACAGGCGAAAATATGGTTTCTAATTTGTATTTTCCAGGAGTAGTTAAGTTGTCTATTACAATTAAATGGTTTCTATCTTTTTTCTCCAAATCGGTTTTGTTAAATTTAATTTCGGGAAAATCCTGGTGATAATAATTTATCGAAAAATTGGTTTCAATATTTGTCGTGGCAGATACAATAATCACTCTTTTGCTGTTGCGAATAGCAGGCGTTATTTTCGTAAAAAGTACTTTGAGAGAATCTTTGACTTGTAGAAATCTTATAGCTCTATTTCGCCGTAATATTTGACCATTATTGAGTGTGATTTTGAGAGATAAAGTTGCGTCGGTTGGAATTTTGGAGCTTTCCACAGTAACAGGCATAAAGATTAATTGTTTTGTATATTGGCTGCTTATCGGAATATAATTTGCTGAATTCGAATGTGATACTTCAAGTTGAGCAGATTTAAAAAGTGGAGTTGCAGCATTGATGGATATTTTTGATATTTCGTTGGGATTCAAGGTTGAATAGTTGTCGATCGAATTTATTTCGATATTGCTTAATCCCTCGAAAGTAAGAAAATTTGCGACATCGAGCAACCCAGAGCTCGCCTTAAACAGCCACCCTTGTGGAGAAAGCTTTCGGGCAGTAGCATCCAAATGGGAACGAATTTCTGTAGAGGTTGGCTTGGTATTGTTTTCCAAATACAGTGCAATAGCAGCCGTAACAAAAGGTGCCGAAAACGAAGTGCCATAGGACACACCGTAACCACCGCCACTTTCGCAGGTTACCACCTCCTCGCCTGGAGCCAACAGAGACAGGTTGACTCCCCAATTGCTGAAACTCGAACGCGTGCCATCTTTTTTAGAAGACCCGACGCATATCACATCTTTGAAATCCGAAGGATAATGAGGAGTGACTTTGTCGTCGTTGCCAGATGAGGCAACCAATATGCAACCCATTGCTGAAGCAAATTTAACAGCATCCTCCAAAAGCCGCGAATA
>CAYOPF010000093.1:0-10588 GCA_964405755.1 uncultured Chloroherpeton sp. | reverse complement strand
TTTTTGGTGCTTGCGGAATTCTTCGGCAAATAGTTGGGCGAAGTTAATTGCAATATTTTCGCTTGTGCTAGTAAAATTAATTGTAACATACCGGAAGTCATTTTCCTTAAGGAATTTAAGTGTTGTTTCATCTTTTTCGTCCACAAGCATAGAATGGCCGTATAACTCTATAACAGGTTTCACGACTTTGTCGATATCGTAAAAGTCGATAAGCATACCGTTTTCGTCCAATTCCCCAACAAGTTCGAGCCGCATCTTGTATGAGTGACCGTGAATATTTTTGCACCATCCGTTATGGAATGGCAAGCGGTGGCTCATTTCCCAAATATAATCTTTACCTAATTTGATCATCTTCGCCCTTATGGTATTTTGCAATAATAGTTGAAGAAATACCTCCACGAGTTGTCCATTCGGATATAACTTCCATTGATTTTGGTTGGCAGGCTTCCACTAAGTCGGTAAGTATTTGATTTGTAACATCCTCGTAAAATATGCCTTTGTTGCGGAATTCCAAAAAATAATATTTCAGTGATTTTAATTCCAGGCATAATTTATCGGGAGTGTATTGAATAGTAATTGTTCCAAAATCTGGCAAACCTGTTTTAGGGCAAACAGAGGTGAACTCAGGATTGCTATGGACAATTTCATAATCTCTATATGGGTGAGTATTTTCGAATACTTCGATATTTGGCATATAACCTCCTTAAATTTAATGATATAACGATTTTAAGAGTTTATTATTCTATCTGCTTTCAAGCTTAACTTTTACATTTTGTTCTTTTCCTGACCTGACAAATTTCACATTAACTTCGTCGCCAGGTTTATAGTTTTCCTTCAAAATTGCCATAAAATCCTGAATATTTTTCACTGGATGGTCGTCGATAGAAATAATTATATCATTTTCCTTCAATCCAGCTTTATCTGCAGGAGTGTTGGGAGTGGCTCCGGCAATCTTCAACCCTTCCTTGCTTGTTTCGAAATTAGGTATAATTCCGAACTTAATCCCACCCATTCCGCGTCCAGATGTTTTGCTTGGGTCCATAGCTCCAGAAGTTTTAACGTATGTTAATTTTGCATCTCTGTTGCCTACTTCATTAACAACCTTAGAAATGAAATTAACCACTTTTTCTAATCCATCATAGCTAATCTTGTCCCAATCGTCCGATGGGCGGTGATAATCCAAGTGAACTCCGGAAAAGAACATAATCGAAGGTATCCCTTTGATGTAAAAAGATGTTTGGTCGCTCGAACCAATCGGTGATTCACTTTTTGTGATGGAGAGTGTATCCTGCTCGTCAAGCCTTGTAACAATTTCGTCCAATTCAGTTGCCGAACCTGTTCCGATTGCATATAGAATATTATTTTTCAATCGTCCCACCATATCCATATTTACCATCAGTGATACTTTTTGTAAGTCGATTGGGGAATTGTTTGCAAAGAAATTCGAACCAAGCAACCCTAACTCTTCTGCTGTGAATGCAACAAACAATACCGATCTTTTCGGTGGATTTTCGCTGAAAATCCTTGCCAATTCGAGCATTGCCGCAACTCCCGAAGCATTGTCATCTGCACCGTTATGGATCAATGGTTTCTTGCCTTTGTAATTAGATGATGGACCTCCATATCCCAGGTGGTCGTAGTGAGCTCCTATTACAATAAATTCATCTTTCAACTTGGAATCGCTTCCCTCGATGTATCCTACCACGTTTTCGGATGGAACTCGATTTTCTTCCAAATTAACTTTAATGCTTATTGTAGTATTTGGCAAATCGAAGCTTTTAGGTTTTTGTGTTTTGTTGATTTCCAATTCAGTTGGAAAAAGCGAAGTGTTTGGGAAATATTCGGCAATTCTGTTCCGGTTCACTTGTATAACTACTAATCCAGAGTTTTGAGCAAATCTGTCCCTGTCCAATGGAACAAACACATTGGCAGAATCACCTTTGACTTTTATGAAAATTACGCCTACAGCACCTCGTTCCCGAACATTTTGCAATTTGGTATGATAGGAAATGTGGTTGGCAAATTTTCCGTCTTCTTTCTCTCCTTCGGGAGAATGGGTGAGAATTATTGCAATTTTATTTTTAACATCTGTACCTTCATAATCATCGTAATTCAATTCCTTTGCAGTAATGCCATAGCCACAAAACACCATCGGAGCTTCTATTTGCTTATTTTCCGAGAAACTCATTGGCATCCAGTCCTTTCCAGTTTCCCAGTTTTTCCGAACAGGTCGGACTTTATCAACTGGAACACCTGGTTTGGGGATTACAACATTAAAAAACACCTCATTGCCTTCACCAAGCTTGTATCCAATTGCCACGTCTAATTTTTGTAAATAATCATTGTTGAATTTTTTAAGGTTCAACGAACTAAACTGATTGGCAATGTAATCTCTTGCCTTAGTGATTCCAGCTGTTCCCGGGTATCTTCCTTCGAGTTCGTCGCTTGCTAAGTATTTTATGTGATTTTGAGTATTTCGTGCTATCTGGGAATTAAGATTTTCCCAAACAAGAACAAATAGTAATAGTAGTAGAATACTTGATTTTAGGTAATAATTTAATTTTTTCATTTTGTACTATATTTTTTTTGTAAAATTATGATTTTTCGACTTAATATCCATAATAATCATATTTATAAAATACCGATTGAAGTTAAAAAAAGCCATACATTTTGCATGGCTCTTTTTGGGGTTATAGTTAATTTACAATTTACATTGTATCAATCAATTCCATAATTAATATGTTGATTCCGTTTACTTTTTTAACAGTACCAACGATTCCAACTTTTGCATTGTGAGCGTATTTAGCTAATTTTTTGCTTGCAAAAGTGCCATCTTCGTTATAAACGAAATAGATTTGAGCTTTTTTGCCAGTTCCAGTCATCAACACAAATGGTGTGCCTTTTGCAGCTTCGGCTTCGGCCACATCTTTAGTCCAGGTTTGGAAACTGCCTATAGCCAAATCGTTCATACTAACCACTTTGCCTTCAATTGGCTTCTTGGATTTCTTTTGAGCATCCAAATTAGTAGCGGAAACAAAGATTCCGAAAATCAACATCAATATCAATACCTTCTTCATCGATAATCTCCTTACTTAATGTTATTATTGGATTGCTCTACTTCGCGAGTAATAGCATATGGTACGCCAGTTTTTTCCTGGTGGGATATAATTACTGTTAAATAACGGTTTCCTGATGCTCCCTGTAGGAAATTGTCACTAACGTATTTAATAAATACTTTTGCGTAATTCCATTCTGTTTTGCCAGTTTGTTTGTAGCGTAATGCGAAAGCAATGTTGGTGTTGTATTTGCTCAAGTCAATTGTTTTCGAAGCAAATGTTTTTGCCGATAAAGCTTGACTATCGAATAATTCATCTAACGAATTAATACCTGTTACAACATCTGCTATTTCGGTTGCAGCTGTTGGAGCAGTACCATAAGTATAGTCCAATTCTTTTGGTGAACCCAAAACAATACCTGATTTTGTTGATAATCCCAGTGTCCATTTAGCACCATCTGCCACTTTCAATGTAACTGGTTTCTTGTTCGAACCATACAATTGCAATCCACTACCAAACGAAGAAATTGTTTCGTACAATCTAATATCTGCATCGTTTTCATTTGTTTCGAATCGGGACGATGGCGACCATTTAATTGTAACTACATCGGATAGTTCTTCATTTGTGAATTTAGCTTGTAACGAAAAGGTATATTCAATACCTTCTTCCAAACCAGCTACAGTGTATGTTTTTTGGCCCTTTGCAACTGAAATTGGAGCCATAGTGTTGCCGCCGGTAACTTTCAATACATAACCAGCAAACAATGCGTCAGTTTCGGATGTTGATTCAGTCCATTTTAAAATAACTGATGTAGCGTTTTTACTTGTTGCCATCAATCCGCTTGGAGCTTTGGGCTTTGGTTTTGTGTTGTCGTCGGGGTTAGTTGCTGTTTCTTCGCAAGCCCAGAACATAAATGCTGCTAAGAGAAAAACTGTTAAGTATAATGTTAGTTTTTTCATAGTATACCTCTATAATTTGGTTAAACATAAATAATTTATTACCAATCTAATTCATTTTTTCGATAGAAAAATTTCCCAGTTTGTTCTATTGTACCGTCGGTAGCTAACCAAACTGAAGTAAATGCTCCGTCTTTCAGCTCCAATTGGGCATCAGTGCCACCCATATCTGTTTTCACCCAGCCTGGATGAATTGAATAGACTGCGATATTTTGCTTTGCCAAAGCAACGGCAAATTGTCGTGTTAGAGCGTTCAAAGCAGTTTTGGATAAACTATATGCTGTGGAATAATTCTTCATTGATTTTAATTGTCCAAGTATGCTCGATAAGTTGAGGATTTTACCACCTGAATTGATAATTGGATAAAACTCTTGTATCATCATCATTGGACCATATACATTGGCTTTTAAAGTATTATCCAAAATCTCGACAGATATATCCAAAATACTAGATTTTTCCAACATAATTCCAGCATTATTAATCAAGATATCAATCTTATCAACTTCTTGTTCTATCTGATTTTTTGCAGCAATTATGCTGTTGTGGTTTGTAACATCAATTTGTACGAATCTGGGTTTTAAACCCATTTTGTTTAAATTCTCGACTGCTTCGTGTCCTTTGGCAATATCGCGCGAGCTAATGTACACATCGTAATCGAGCTCAAGCAGTTGCCTGGCGGTTTCGAACCCAATGCCTTTGTTCGAGCCAGTAATCAGTACTATGTTTTTATTCATCAATGATATTTTATTTATTGATTCTGACGAATTTAAAACATAATATTTTTATATTAAATTTATTTTAAAATCTATCAGATGAATTTCACTTTTTTAATAATTTTTTCGATTTCACAGATGTTTCGCTTCGCTCAACATGACAAGGGTGAAATTCTGAGCAAGTTAGGCGAAGAATCTTCTTTAAACATACATCTGATGTCTTGGAGTCATCGGATGGATAAGTGTGAGTAGGGGTATTAATATCCTTGATGCTTGCAATTATTTGAATACATTTTACGAATTTTATATAATTTTGTAAGATATAATTACACTTAAATTAAATTGAATCTAATACAATTATCTAAAGAAATCCCTTGTGAACTTCACCTCGATAATACTCATCGAATACTATATTCAACCGATGCATCGGATTATTCCGAGCGACCTTTGGGCATTGTTTATCCCCGAAATCGCAGTGATATACAACAAATATTAAAGTATTGCTATCAAAATTCAATCCCTGTGATTCCTCGTGGCGGAGGTACTTCGTTGGCAGGTCAAGTTGTGGGAAACGGCTTGGTGGTCGATGTTTCGCGGTATATGACAGATATTATTGAAATAAATCCCGATGAACACTATTGCTGGGTGGAACCGGGCGTAATTCCCGATGTTTTGAATAAAGAGTTGGAAAAATATGGTCTGTTCTGGGGTCCCGAAACTTCCACATCCAATCGAAATACAATCGCGGGTATGGTGGGCAATAATTCGTGCGGAACTCATTTTCCGGTTTATGGCAACACTCGGGAACATTTGCTCGAAATAAAGGGATTTTTGGCTGATGGCACAGAAGTTCATTTCTATTCCGTAAAAAATGATACTTACGATAAATTAGACCAGAAGGAAAAAGAAATTACTTCCGCTCTCATTCAATTGTTAAATAACCAGGATTTACAAAATAAAATAGATGTAGTTTTCCCCAAACCATCGATAAGACGGAGAAATAATGGCTATGCTGTAGATTATTTAATTAACACAGATTTACTGCAAAACAACGGAGAAGATTTTAATTTATGTAAATTAATTGCAGGTAGCGAAGGAACTTTGATGTTCGCTACCGAAATAAAACTAAATCTTGTGGAACGGCCTCCAAAATTTGTTGGAGTAGTTGCCGCACATTTCCATACGCTATATGATGCTTTGAAGGCAAATATTTTAGGAATAGAAAACGGAGCAACTGCCGCAGAATTAATCGACAAAACAATTATTGAGTTATCCAAGGAAAATCCAATTCAATTGCGTAACCGCTTTTTTATTGATGGGGAACCAGAAGCAATATTAATAATTGAGCACACGGGTAGTGATGAAGCTGAGTTAAATCATAAATTACAAAATTTAGTTAAACTATTGAAAGATAACGATCTTGGGTATCATTATCCGATAATTATCGGGAGCGAAATTGATCGTATATGGGAATTGCGTAAAGCTGGACTGGGGTTGCTATCGAACATCACAAGCGATGAACGGAGCGTTACCGTTATCGAGGATACTGCAGTGGATGTCCACGATTTACCCGATTTTACGATGGAACTTTTAAAAAGAATGGAGGAATTGGGTATAAAAATTGTCACCTATGCCCATGCCGGGAGTGGCGAATTGCATTTCCATCCAATGTTGAATTTAAAAACTCCCAAAGGAGTGGAGCAATACCGCGAAGTGCTTATAGAAACTGCAAAAATCGTTAAAAAGTATCGCGGATCTCTTTGCGGCGAACATGGTGATGGTCGGTTAAGAGGGGAATTAATCCCCTTGATGTATGGTGAGGAAATTTACGAGTTATTTATAAATATTAAAAATATTTTCGATCCCAAGGGCATTTTAAATCCAGGAAAAATTATTGGTGCACCTCCAATGAACACGTTCTTACGAATGGATTATCACACAAATATACCCGAAATCAACACCTATTTCGATTATTCTCGTGATAATGGCTTCCATCATTCAATCGAAAGATGCAATGGTGCCGGAGATTGCCGCAAACCCAATATCTTCGCGGGGGTGATGTGTCCCAGTTATCGGGCAACCTTGGACGAAATGCACTCCACACGTGCACGAGCCAATATTCTACGGGAAATGATGATTAGTTCCGGTAAGGCTAATCCTCTGGCATCCGATGAAATCGGCCAAGTTATGGAACTGTGCCTCTCGTGCAAAGCATGCAAAAGCGAATGTCCCTCGAATGTGGACATCACAAAAGATAAAGCAGAGTTCTTGCAGCACTATTTCGATGAGTTTGGAATTCCCTTAAAAGCCAGATTGGTTGCCTATTTGCCAAAAATAAACAAAATATTGTCGAAATTTAGTAATATTACAAACAAATTATTCGACAATGCGCATTTCAAGTCAATAATCTTCAAAATAATGGATTTCCACCCAAGTAGAAATTTGCCTTCACTCTCCAAACAAACATTAACTGATTGGTATAAAAAAGAATATAAAGCACGACCAACCGACAAAATTGTATATTTATTTGTTGATGAATTTACCAATTACAACGATGCAGAAATAGGAATTAAGGCAATTAAAATTTTGGATTATTTAGGATATAAGGTAATAATTCCTAAGCACATCGAAAGTGGAAGAACTTACTTATCGAAAGGATTAGTGAAAAAAGCAAAGAAAGTAGCCGATAAAAATGTTTCGCTACTTATCGATAAAATTAATACCAATGCACCACTAATTGGAATCGAACCTTCGGCAATATTGACTTTCCGCGACGAATATCCCGAATTGGTTTCTGCGGAGTTGACTGGTAAAGCAAAGGTCTTGGCAGATAATTGCCTTATGTTTGATGAATTTCTACTTAAATTTGTGGAGTCGGAGAAAACTAAGGAGGTTGAAAATGGTAAAACTATTCATCTTCACACGCATTGTTACCAAAAAGCGCTTGCAAATGCCGATACCTTGGTTGAAGTGTTAGAGAAATATTCGGGAACAAAAGTTCATAAAATAGAATCAACTTGTTGTGGGATGGCAGGAGCATTTGGTTACGAAAAGGATAAATACGAAGTTTCGGTGAAAATCGCAAATTTAAGTTTGGTTCCATACATTCAAAAGCTCGATGAAAAAGCAATCATAGTAGCCAATGGAACCAGTTGCCGTCATCAAATATTGGAACTTACCGGAAGAAAAGTACTACATCCAATTGAATTAATTTACGAAATGATTTGGAATAAAAGGTAACGGTGGTGACATTTTGCGAAACCCATTCCTATCCGAAGGTGTTAATTCCTTCGGATAGGATAAAGAAAAAATGATTATGGGATTTATTTATCAACCTTCGTAACAGGAAGGTTTTGAACAAATACATAAGGTATGTCGGCTTTGAACTTATTGTTAATAAATCTAATTATTTCGTTGGTAACACTTCCATAGCCTCGAGATGAAGGATGAATTCCATCCAAACTGAAAAATTCGCCCGAAATATAGGAATTGGTCAACGTTGTTGAACCAGGTACTTTGTCACCAACTGCAATAATTCCTGCGAAAAATTCATTCATATCCGACACGAATACCTTGCCACTAAAAGCTGATTCCATAGATTTGATAATCTGATTGTAGTCAGCAATCGCATTTTTTGTAATCTGTATTTCATTCACATCCAAAACATACTGATTAGGAATAGGTTTGGAACTACCCCACCCTAGTGCTAAACTATCTTGGGGGCACGCAAGAGTAATCTTATCTTCCTTTGTTAATTGCCTTAAGCCACCAGGAGAGGATGGTGATTGGGCAACAAATCCGTTTTGTCCAAGTTGAAATTTAAATCCCAATGCAGCATAAGCCAGATTGAGCTTGTCCACATCTTCTTGCTTGGTTAGTACCAAAGCATTCCAAGGAACAACATTAAAATAAGGAGTGCCAACTACATCTGGGATTGTGAACATAATGATTTTTGCTTTTGGCAACGAACCGGTAAGCAATTGCAAAGCACTACCTAAAATTTGTTGCATTTGCTCCTTTGGAGTTGGAACAGGATTATTGGGCATACCTGTTGTCGAGATAGTGCCTCCTGAAGTAGCATAGCCAAGAACGTCGTTGTTGCCTGCCCATAAAGTAATTAGGTTTGGGTTTAGGGCAATAGCCTGCTTCAACATGTTGCTTCCCAGATTCTGATTTCGGAGAATACTTACATAGAAAGGATTGCTTCTTTGTTGGCTACGAGCTAAATAATCAGATTCGTCGATCAAATCGTAGGCAACCATACCCGGAACACCAAGATTATGATATGGTTTTGGATGATCGGTATTTCCAACTGATGAGAAAGTTAATCCCGTGCGGTTTATTATCGGACGTCCCATAGCATTGAAACCAGCGAAGGTCATTTTATCGCCAATTCCAGTTTCGGGTATTTGAGGTTGAATAAATTCCTCTACGCCAAGCTGATGAGCCAATAATTTTGGAAAACTAAAGTCCTGTCCAGAAGCGTAAAGTGATCCATTTTGAAAACCAGCAGTTAATGAATTGCCAATTGCAACATATACAATTTTTTCGCCAACGGGCACTAAATCACCTAAATTACCAGTTCCGACTGGATTGTCGATTTGTGGTTCACAGGAAAAAATAAACCCAATTAAAGATAGAATTAATAAAAATCTTGAATATTTCATCATCTCACCCTTTACTTAATTGTATATGATAAAGTTAAACAAACAATATTAGCCCAAGCATTATAGTAACCATCGAACAAGTTGGCATTGCCAACCACCTGGGTTTGTGGACCTGTTATAAGCAAATATCCCCAATCGATATTAAGATTTTCGGCAACATTAAATCCAGCTCCAACGCTTAATCCAATTCTATTTGTTTCGGGAAGAACCGGTTCAACATGTTTGGCATCGACGGGCATTGGTTCGTAGTATAGGCCACACCTTAAGCTGGTGTGCGAAAAATTATATTCTGCACCTAATCTATAGGTGATTATGTTCTTATAGGATCTTTCGGCAGCAGAAGTGTATGGTTGTGAGGGATTGCCCGGTCCCTTTTCGAATTCGATTTTTAATGTATCGTACGACGACCATCCCACATAATTTATTCCAGCTTCCAAAATAAAGTTAGGAGTTATTTTGTAAGCAAATGCCGCACGCAAATCGTTTGGAAAATTAATTTTTGCTTTGCCAGGTGCTTCCTGGAACAGAGCTTCCAAGCCATTAATATTTTGGTATTTTGTATCGCCTTCGAATTCAACTTCGATATTATGCCGGTAAGACGCACCAAAATATAGATTATCTAGGATTAATGCACTTAAACCAAAGTTGAAGGTAGTGCCGTTGCCATCGCCCTTTAAATTCAAAACTGGTTCGGGAGTGAATGTGGAAAGATTTCGCTCTAATTCCACAGAGCCGAGCACGTAACCAAATCCCGCCGATACAGCAAGAGGCATACCACCTAAATTAAAGGAATATGCCAGATTGGGGTTAATTTCTATTGCTTCTAAGTAAGTTTTCTTAGCCAAAAATCGACCGTACCAATCTTCGGGCCACTGGGTGCCAAGTCCGAATGGAACAAAAACACCTAATCCAAAGTGTAAATTATCGATAGGGGTTTTCCAGTTAACAAATAAATGAGGTATTGGGAAATTCCATGTTTCCAATGACTCTGTGTAGTTTTGGTTCATCCTAGTTGGTCCTGTGAATTTCCCTCCGGGCATAATGTAGGCAAGGCCTGCTGAGAAATTGAGTGTACACTCCTGAAATGCTGAATAAGCAGGGTTAAAGTATAAAACTGAAGCATCGGGGTTATAAGCAACGGTGTGCCCGATTCCGCCGCCCAAACCCTGGCCAGCCGCCGGTCCCGCGCCATTGGG
>CAYOPF010000092.1:0-10600 GCA_964405755.1 uncultured Chloroherpeton sp. | reverse complement strand
AATTCCAAACTGGCATTATTAATCTTTTCTCTTCTTTGTACATCTTCTTTTGCAAGAATTAATTGGTTCTCGTAATTTTTCTTCTCAGTAATATCTCGTGCAAGAGCAAGTATATAATAGGAATCTGAAATTTTTATTTTTGAAATTGTAACTTCTGCAAAGTAGATGGAACCATCTTTCCGTCGGTGTCGTACATCGAATTTAAATGGGTTATTAATCAAATCATAAGAATGCCAAAACCGTATTAAGTCGTTTCTGTCGTTTGAATCAGGGTCGATATCAAAAACATTCAGGGATAATAATTCTTCTTTTGAATATCCGGTTTGACTTATGGCTGCTTTATTTACATCTACAATGTTGCCGTTCAAATCATGAAGAAAAAGCATTTCTGCTGCCTGATCAACAAGTGTTCGAAATTTTACTTCACTGTTTTTTAGTTTATTAAGTAATTTGTTTTTTTCTGTATTATCAATAAATGAATATAAAAAGCCTATTATTTCGCTATTGGAATTCTTTACTATTGCTATTGATGCTAATACATCAAATTCCGAACCAGCTCTTTTAATTGCAATTAATTCTCCTCTCCAACCAGCAAATTCTTTATTTGAAATTATTTCGTTGTCCGAATCGGTTTTAGGGTACCAAAATCGATCTGAGGATTTCTGTATAATATCATTATCATTCTGATAACCCCACATTTGTACAAAAGAAGGATTAACATAAATTATTCTTCTTTCTGTATTTAAGATGGCAACACCGTTAATTGAGGAAGTTAAAGCTATTGCTTTGAGATGTTCGATATCATTGTCTTTGAATAAATTATTTCCAGATAAAGTCAACTGTTTTTCTAATTCAGAAATTCTAAGTTTTAGTTTAGAAATTTCCAAATCTGGTTCTTCCTTATTTTTTCCGATAGCTTTAATAATTAATCCTACAAGATTATTTAACATCTAAATTACATAAAAATCAAATAAAATGTACTTTTTTAATATAAAAAGTTGAGTTTGAAGATACTACTTGTCTAAATACAAAAATCCATCTGGACCTAAAGGTAATCCCATCAACATCCAAGCAACAAGTAGTAAGGACCATAATATAGTTAAAATTAGGGTGTAAGGAAGCATTGTCGAAATTATTGTTCCAATTTCGTTCTTTTCGTCATACTTTTGAGCAAAGGTAACTATTAAAGCAAAATAACTCATCATTGGTGTTATAATGTTTGTTAAGGAATCTCCAATCCTAAAAGCTGCTTGGGTGAGTCCAGGGTGATAACCTAATAACATTAGCATTGGAATAAACACAGGAGCCATTATTGCCCATTTAGCAGAAGCACTTCCCATGAACATATTGATAAATGCTGAAAGCAAAACAAAACCAATAATCAAAGGTATTCCTGTTAAACCAATTTCTTTTAGAAAATGAGCACCGTTGATTGCTAAAATGACACCCAAATTGCTATAAATAAAGAAGTAAACAAATTGTGCAGCAAAGAATACGAGAACTATATATGAACCCATATGGTTCATTGAACTTACAATGAATTTCATTAAACTTGTGTCGCTACGAATTGAGCCTGTAACATACCCATAAACTATACCGGGGATAAGAAATGCGAGCATAATCAAGGTGGACATTCCATCCATAAAAGCTGAATGAAGAACTGAACCAGTTTTAGGATTTCTTAATAATGCTCCTTCGGGTATAGTTAAAATTGCAACTAAAACCATTAATGCGAAAAAACTTATTCCAGCCCAAATAAGACCCCTTTTTTCTGTTCTAGTAACATTTTTCAATTCAATTTTCTCGGCATTTCCTTCGTATTTACCTAACCGTGGTTCAACAATTATTTCTGTAATAAATGTTCCTCCAATCACAATCAGAATTCCAGAAATAAAACTGAAATATAAATTCACAGCTGGACTAATTGTTATCGAGGGGTCGATAATGGTTGCAGCAGACTGAGATAGGCCAGACAGAACAGGATCAATCGATGTTACAATAAAATTTGCACCAAATCCACCACTTACACCAACAAATGCTGCAGCTAATCCTGCCATCGGATGACGACCCAATGCATAAAATATAGCAGCACCCAATGGAATTAATACTACATAGCCTGCTTCAGAAGCAGTGTGGGATATAACTCCAGCAAAAACAATAGAAAATGTAATTAAACTTTTTGGGGCAGATAAAACCAAAGTACGTATTAACGCTGTGATAAGACCCGAGCCTTCAGCAGCTCCTATTCCTACCATTATTGCAAGTACTATTCCGAGAGGAGGAAATTTAACGAAGTTTTCAACTAAATTAACATACATCCATCTTAAACCATCACCATCCAATAAACTTTTGGCTGTTATTACCGAACCGTCCGCGGGGTGAATAGCTGTTAAGTTAGTTGTTGCTCCAATCCAAGATAAAATCACAACCAGAAACGCTAAAAACGCAAAAAGGGTTGCTGGATGGGGTAGTTTATTTCCAATAATTTCAACATAATCGAGGAATCGAGAAAATAGAGAGGAAGTAGGTTTAATTTTTTTCATGCTGATTTTAGATAGTTTAATTATGAGACACTTTAACAATTGCTAAATGGCAATCAATATTCTTGACGGAATTAATATTTTAAAATTGGATTGGTTTGCTTATCAGCAACTGTGAGTTTATGATTTTTTTCCTTATTTTTGTAACTTATCTGATTTTTTTCTGTTTATAATATATAATCTAGAAGGTTTGATAGTGAAAAATATATTAATTTACATAATCTTTTCAATAGTTATTGTAAGTGCTTCATTTGCCGATGATATCGCCAATGATCAAGCCAAATCAAATATTTCCAAGTTACTTGCTAAAAATACATCAGGAAACTATTTTGTTTTTGGATTTCATCCTTGCTGGGAGGACTTGAATTCTGTTCCCGGGACTGGGAATGCTCTAAAAATATATGTTTATTCATTTTATGAAACTGTAATCAAAATAACTGTCCCATATTATGATAAAGAACCATGGATGGTAAAATCGGCAAAAGCTAACGAGATTGTAGAATTTATTATTCCCCCAGATATAGGAATGCCCTACCGCCGTGGAGAAAATGCATTAGCAAATTCGTTACTTCCATCCAAATTGTTCAACGGACGAGGAATTATTTTGGAATCAGATATGCCCGTTGTGGTTTATGGATTTGCTCGATTTTTTAATACTTCAGATGGATTTTTAGCAATACCAGCACATCAGTTAGGCAAAGAGTATGTCGTATCTGCATACCGCGAAGCAACATACTTTACTATGCAATCTCTCACTCCTTATGTAAGTATAATTGCTCCTTACGATAATACAAATGTAAGTTTTTTCGTTGGAGGGAACAACGATACTAAAATTCGCACCGATGACGGTAAAGTTTGGAAGCCATTCGATATGCTTAGGGCTCGATTGAATAAAGGAGATTATTGGTTAATTGCTTCTGAGGGTCCATTTTCAGATTTAGGTGGAAGTTTAATCGTGGCCGATAAACCTGTTTCGGTACTCTCTGGTAATCATTGTGCTCAAGTTCCTTATGATGCACCAGCTTGTGATTATATAATAGAACAGGAATTAGCAACCGAGTTTTGGGGTAAAAAGTACTATGTTCCACCAATCATTACTAGAAAAAAGTCGTCGGTTATTAGATTATTTGGCAAAGAACCTTTAACTATGTTTATGCGCAATGGCTATGAATTTTGGTCTTCAAAATCTAATTGGGGTTTGGAAAATGAAGATTGGATAGAAATACGATCTAATCCTGATTCTAATGCACCAGCCGTAATCCAAGGTAACAAACCTATTAATGTAGTTCAATATAACACAGGACAAGGAGACGACAATGTTCCAGGTGATCCTTTCCAAATGTTATTGACAGCTTCGGAGCAATTTCAAAATGAATTAGTTTTCTTTACTCCGGGAATTAATTCAAGTTTAGGATTCGAACAAAATTACCTTAGTATTCTATTTGAATCTAATAATAATTGGGATATTCCGAATGATTTAGAAATTGGTGAACTTCGCGATAATGGAAAAGTGGATAACTGGCAAAAAGTAAAAGATTTATTTTTGGTTGGGTTACATCGATTTCTCGATCCAGATTTAGCAAATGGAAGCCGAAAAATGTATGTTGTAACTTTAAAAATCCTCAATCAGTCAGCTTATAAAATAAGGTGCAACAGTTCAAAGATTGCAGCTTATTCCTATGGTTTTTCTGAATACGATTCTTACGGATTACCTGCAAGTTTATCCTTACTTGATATATCTAAAAATGATTCACTGCCCCCTAATCCAAATTATATTTTAAGATGTGACGGTACATTGATAAATCCAAGTAATAAGTCTGAGGTTTTATTTGTGGATGATTTGCCACTAGGTAGTTCAAGCGGTTTATCTTACATTTTTTTTGATAAAACTCTTAGTAACAATTACGATTTTGGTTATGAACCATTTATATCGGGTATTGCAAAAAGCACTAAATGGTGGCTAAGAATTCAAAATCCGAATAAAGATGCCCGAGCTGTTATATCTTTTACCGACAGAGCTGGAAACGATACAACATTAAACATAACATACAGAGCAATAAATTTATCATTAACTCCCGATAAATATTTTTATGGCAATTTAGTGTTGGGTGAGCAAAAAACTCATACTTATATGCTAAAAAACGAATCTTCCTCACACCCATTTTATATGAAGGAACTGAAATTAAAAACTATCAAGGAAAATTTAGCAACAAAAGGTTTTTCCTTAGAATACAGTTTCAATCCTGATACTATTTTAAAACATAAGGAGTTCGTTTATTTCAACATAACTTTCAGGGCAACACAGAAAGGAGAGTTCCGTGATTCAATAGGAGTGGGGGATACTTGCTTTTTCAACTATATGGGGTTAGTGTGGGCAAGCGTGGAAATGCCGTTTGTTTACACAAGTGATGTCGATTTTAAGCAAGGTGTAATTGGGAAGAAATATTCCTCTGCAGCAACAATCAAAAACTTTGGTAAAACACCGGTGCAAATAACTGGGGTTAAGAAGAATAAATTAGTTGCATTCACCTTTGACGATTTTCTTTATTCTCCTCAAAACCCATTAGTACTTAATTCAGGGGAAGAGTATAATTTTGAAGTTTATTTTACTCCAAATGCCGAAAAGAAGTATATCGATACAATCGAATTTATTTTCGACAGATTGCCAGATGACGATCCATATTGTATTCTTACCGGCGAAGGTTTAAAACCATTTCTTGATGCAGACGATGTGGTGTGGTCTCGGAAAAGAGTGCACCTCGATCGTTACAATAACCTCCCATTTATGAATATGCAACCCTATCCATCGCCAAATGGAGGTGTTAAATTAACAAATTCAGGAGGCAAACCCATAAACATAGAGTATATAAACATTCTTGAAGAAACAAATGGCGATGCTTTCAAAATAATTGTAAATGGTGATTTTTATCCAATAAAAGAATATGTTAACTCTACTAAGGATATCTTAGACTCGAAAGGAAAATCTATTTCGACTATACCACCCGATGGTGAATCAATTATCCCTATTTATTTCCATCCCAAAACAGCAGGTTTTCATAAATTAGTACCCGAGTTCGTTTGCGATGCTGTTTCTAATCCCGCTCCTAATTTGTATGGTATAGGTGTTTATGGGCTTTTAGGAAAAGATAGTCTTGATTTTGGAATTAAAGTTATTAATTCACAACCAATCAATAAAAAAATGTATATCAAAAATAATAATTGGGATTTCCAAGATACAATCACTATACATGATTTAATATCATTTCCTGCTGGAGCATTTAGCTACGAAAAAAATAATATGGGGACCGAAGGATTTGCAATCGACAAAACCTCAATCAAATTTCCTGTAAAAATCGCACCTGGTGAATCTTTGGAACTTGACGTTTGGTTTTCACCAAAAAAGAGAGATTTAAATATTGCCAAAATTATAACTGTAAGCGATGCTTTCGAAGAAGAAGAATACATATTGAAAGGTTATGGAGTTAATCAATTATTGGAAACTTACCAACCAACCATACCTACCATCTGTTCATCAAAAAAGGAAACTAGTTATTTGGATTTATTATTAATTAATCATAGTTTTGATTCACTACAAATTGATGGCAATACACTTACTTTTCTTAACTATCCATCAAATTTTCAGATTACTAACATTAAAAATACAAAAGGCGAAAATGTTGATTATAGTTCATTTTTCACAATTCAACCTTTGGATACAGTTTTTGTGAAGATAAGTTTCACTCCTGTACCAAATACTAAAAATAATGAAATTTTTACAATTAATGAAATACTTCAGTTCAACACTAATGCTATTGAACCGAGCTTGAAGACAATTCAAGCAAATTTGAAAGTTAATGAATTACAATACTTATTTAGTGTATACGGAAAAGTGAATGGCCAAAACCAATACGAAGTTAAGCCAAGTGGAAATATGAATGAAGAGGTAATTTCTTATAAAGTGTATTTAAAAAATGATGTAAAGATTGATAATTACAAACCAAATAATATATATTTGACCATTCGTTACCCTTATAGCTTTGTAGCCTTAAAAGAAAATAAAAATTCTCCTTTTAAATATAATGTTTTTAAAGGAAAGGATTTACCAACAAATTGGCAAATCAAGGATTTTAGATTTAAGTTCGATGAGAAAAGTAACCAAAATGAAATCTCAGTTATTCTTGATGGTGGAAATATCTATTTGTCGGATATTGGGGACTTTGAAGTATTGCAATTAGATTTAGTACCCCATTTTCCTTTTTATTACGATAAAGATGGATTACTCAAATTAAAATCAAATCAAATCGAAATAAAAGCAGAGGTAAATATTGAAGGAGAGGAATGTGTAAGATATCAAGAAATTGAAAAAACAAAATTAATATTAAACGAGGTTTGTGCAAATGACATGAGACAAGTGATTATCAGCGATTTGCAGTTCAAACTTGGCCTGGTATATCCGAATCCAGTTAAAACAAATGGTATTGCAACTTTCGAAATACCTTTCGATATGCAAGTTGAAATATATATATATAATTCGGAAGGAAGGTTGATTGAAAAATCATTTGATAAATACCTTAAAAGTGGAAAATACGAACTTCAACTTCCAGTCGATAAATTATCAAATGGAACATATTTTATCGAAATGAATGCAGGTGAGTACCGAAATCGTGTTAAATTTGTCATCGAAAAATAATGAATGATGTAAATATTACCATTATTGGGGCAGGTGTAGTCGGGTTAGCAATAGCTCGCAAACTTGCAAAATTCTTCGAAAATATTGTTGTAATTGAGCGAAACAATACGTTTGGGCAAGATTCTTCAAGTCGAAATAGCGAAGTAGTCCATGCAAGTATTTATTATCCAAAAAATTCGCCGAAGGGACGTTTATGCCTTGAAGGTAATCAAATGTTGTACGATTTATGTAGATTGTATGATATACCATATAAAAATTCAGGTAAATTCATTATTGCTAACTCCGAGAAAGAAATTCAATCTCTTCCCGAGTTATTAAAAACTGCACAGAATAATGGAGCCAAGGACGTTCGAATTGTCCAAAAGGATGAAATCGAGACGATTGAACCAAATGTCCGAGCATTACAAGCTATATTTTGTCCTACTTCAGGTCATTTGGATTCGCATAAATTAATGCAATTTTTCGAAATTGATGAGTCGAATTTTGGAGTGAATTTTCTTTATAATTCAGAAGTTGTTGGCATTGAAAAGAAAAATAATGGTTACGTTATTGATGTTAAACCACAAGATGGTTAAATATACTCTTTTAGCAGTAAAATGGTGATAAATTCTGCTGGATTATATTCCGACAATATTGCAAAGATGGTTGGTATTGATATCGAAAAATTTGGATATAAGATTCACTATTTCAAAAGTATTTATTATCGGGTTCATAAACAATTAGAAAAATATCCAAGAGTATTAATTTATCCAGTACCTCCGGGTGAAGGAGCAGTTGGAATACACACAACTCCAGATTGTTATGATGGAATGAGACTTGGACCGCATTTTTACTGGACAAATGAAATTGAATATTCAGTTACCGATAATTTTCGTGATTTATTTTTTTATTCTGCAAAAACTTTCCTTCCATTCCTCGAAAAAGATAATATAATGGTCGAAGGCTCTGGCATAATGTCGAGTTTGAAACCAAGTAATGAAATTCGAGATTTTATTATTCGCGATGAATCTGATAAAGGATTAAAGGGGTTTATAAACTTAATCGGGATTGATTCTCCTGGGTTAACTGCATCCCCAGCAATAGCAGAAATGGTATATGAATTAGTGGAAGTATATTTCTAAAAATTAAAGTAAGTCTTTTTCGTCAAAATTTCAATAAATATTTTTTTACTGTGTTTAGATTTGAAAACCCAGAAATACTATTCTTTTTACTTGTAATACCAATTTTTGTTTTGGTTTATATTTTAAATTCAATTCGGAAAAAAAGATTTTTAAATCAATACTCGACAAACAATCTGTTCAATTTGTTACTAAAAGACTATTCTCCATTAAAGCCATTAGTTAAATTTTCGATATGGATGCTGATTTTTGCGTCATTAATAATTTCTTTGGCAAATCCACAGATTGGTTCCAAAATCGAAAAAATAAAAAGGCAAGGCATAGAAATTATATTTGCTTTGGATGTATCGAATTCGATGCTATCGAATGATATCCCTCCAAGCAGACTTGAGAGAGCAAAATCGATGTTGAATAAATTGATTGATGGACTTGTTAGTGATAAAGTTGGCTTGGTTGTTTTTGCAGGTGATGCCTTCTTGCAAATGCCATTAACATCTGATTACTCTGCGGCAAAGTTAATGATTTCTGCAACAAATACCGATTTAATTGGTATGCAGGGAACTGCAATTGGGCAAGCATTGGATTTAGCAATAAATACATTTTCGAAAGACCAAAAAGTAAGCAAAGTAATTTTACTAATCAGTGATGGCGAAAACCACGAAGATGATGCAATTCAGGCGGCAAAAGAAGCAAATAAACAAGGAATACAAATATATTCTATTGGTATGGGTACTTCCAATGGAGGACCAATACCCCTTGGCAATAATTCTTTTTTAAGAGATGAAGAAGGTAATATTGTTATCACCAAGTTATCGGCGGAATTGCTCACCGAAATTGCGAACGTTGGAAAAGGATCATTTATTTATGGTTCAGCTAAGTTTACGGAAATTGAAAAATTCTTGAATGATGTAGCAAAGCTCAACAAACGAGAACTCGAAGACCTCGTATATACTGATTACGACAGCAAATACTACATTTTTCTTTGGATTGCTTTAATCTTGATAATAATAGATTTTTTAATTTTAGAGATGCGTAGCCCAATTTTATCCAAAATATCGATTTTTGGGAGTGAAAAATGAGAGCAATTATTATTTTAACAGTAATTTCATTCTTGTTTATTACCACGAATTCTTTTGCCAAAAATGATGCAATTGAACATATAAAAAAAGGTAATTCACTATATAATCAGCAAAAATTCAAAGATGCCGAGATTGAATATAGAAAAGCAATTGAATTAGATCCTGGTTCGAATATTGCAAAATACAATTTGGGTAATGCAATGTATAGGCAAGGGCAATTTGACGATGCTATGAAAATGTATGATTTGATTGACCGTAATAATATTAATAAAAGGGCATTAGGAGATTCATATCATAATTTAGGAAATTCTTATTTGCAAAATAAGCAATACGAGCAGAGTATTGAATCGTACAAAAGAGCATTAATTAACAATCCAAAAGACAAAGATACAAAATACAATTTGGAATACGCACGAAAAATGCTTCAACAACAACTACATTCTCAAAATCAAAAAAACAACCATAATCAACAAAAAAACGAAGAGAAAAACCAAAAACAACAAAATCAACAACAGGATAACCAAAAAGATAATAAAGATAAAAACGATAAGAATTCTGAAAATCAGCAACAAAACATAAACGAGCAGCAAGATAAACAGCAAAATCATCAAGGACAACAACAAAAAGAGCAGAAAATATCAAAAGAAGATGCTGAGAGGATTTTGCAGGCTTTAATGAACAAAGAAAAAGATTTACAAAAGCAAATGCAAAAGAAGAATGCAGTTCGTGGCAGACTTTCTAAAAATTGGTAGGTTGAATATACACAAAGAAATATATGAAGAAGATATCATTATTAATATTTTTAATCCCATTTATTGCTATTAGCCAGAATTTCCGTGCAACTGTTGACAGAACAGTTCTTGAAATTGGCGACAGACTAACGGTTACATATTCCACCGATGGCGAAGGATCGAATTTTCGAGCTCCAAAGTTTACTGATTTTAAATTATTAATGGGACCTTCACAATCCCAAAACATTCAGATCATCAATGGAAAAGTTTCTCGATCTTTATCATTTAGCTTTGTGTTAGAAGCAATCAAAGAAGGTAAATTCACAATTCCCACTGCGACTATTACATCCGATGGAAAAGAACTAACATCAAATACTGTTCAAGTACAGGTGATGCCACCATCGCAAGCAAAATTGGAGAAAATGAAAAAAGAAAAAGAGCA
>CAYOPF010000091.1:0-11154 GCA_964405755.1 uncultured Chloroherpeton sp. | reverse complement strand
CATTCTTCCTATGGCAAGAGTTGACTTTTTGGTTTGATTATAGTCAGATGGAACAATCAGTGTCATATTTGGTAGTGTTCGGACGAATGCTATTTCTTCGAGTGATTGATGTGTTGCTCCATCGGGTCCCACTGTTACTCCAGAATGACCTCCGCCGATTTTTACATTAACATTGTTATAAGCAACCGAAATTCTTAATTGATCTGCATTTCGAAACGCCGAAAAAGCACTATAACTTGCAAAGAAGGGTATTTTACCACTTAATGCCAATCCCGCTGCAATGGTTGTTGCATTTTGTTCAGCTATTCCAATAGAGAAGAATCTGTCGGGAAATCTTTCTTTAAAAAATGAAGTTAATACCGAGCCAGTGATATCGCCACCGAGAACGACAATGTTTGGATTTTCTTCTCCTAGAATAACTAATCCTTCACCAAAACCTTTTCTTGTAGGTATTTTTTCTATTTTATCAAAATTCATATCAATTTAATTTGTTTAATTCATTAATTTGTTTTTCAATTAATTCTAACTCTGCTAATGCTTTGATTGCTTGATCCTTGTTAGGTGGAATTCCATGCCATCGATAATCATCTTCCATAAACGATATGCCTCTTCCCATATATGTTTTAGCAATGATACACAGCGGTTTATTGGAATTTGGAGCATTTTCTTTAAATTTTTTCAATGTAGAATAAATTTGTGAATAATGATGACCATCGATTGTAATAACATCGAAACCAAAAGATTCAAATTTTGATTCAAGAGGGTAAATATTCATCACTTCATGTACTCTTCCATCAATTTGGCAATCATTGTTATCAATTATCCAGCATAAATTTCCTAATTTGTAGTTGGATGCTGCCATAGCAGCTTCCCAAACAGAACCTTCCTGCAATTCGCCATCTCCGGTAACAGTAAAAACCAGTTGGTCGCTTTTATCTAAATAACGATGACTCATTGCCATTCCAACTGCAATCGAAACGCCTTGTCCTAATGAACCAGCTGAGGTCTCAATGCCAGGTAATCCAACATCTAACCCCGGATGCCCTTGTAGTCGAGATCCTAATTTTCGTAACGAACTTAATTCGCTTGGAGGGAAAAAGCCTGCACGAGCTAATGATGCATATAATATTGGTGAGATGTGCCCTGCACTTAATACAAAACGATCTCTAATAGTGTTAGCCCAATCGGTTGGATTGTACCTCACTAATCCACCGAAATACAAAACGGCAAATAAATCTGCCATCCCTAGTGAACCACCGCTGTGGCCAGAACCGGCATAATATAAACTCATTATTACATCTTTGCGCAACTGTAAGGCAATTTCGGAAAACTCGTTAGTTGATCTTTCTTTGTTCTCGAAAATCAATTCGGAAAAAATAAATTCAGACATTTTGTGTTTTTGTATTCTTTAAAAATGCAAATTAACAATAATTACATATTTTTTGGTATTTTTATAATTTACTCAAAAGTACAATTACTAAAAAATGCAAAAGCTATTATCCGTTTGTGTTATAACAAAGAATGAAGAGAATAATCTCGAAAAGTGCTTGAAATCGGTCAAATCGATAGCTGATGAGATAATTGTTGTTGATACCGGCAGCACAGATAAAACATTAGAAATTGCTCAACAATTTACTAACAATATTTTTCATTTCGAATGGATATACAATTTTTCTACAGCTCGCAATTTTGCTCTAGAGAAAGCAACCGGTCAGTTCATTTTATCCATTGATGCCGATGAATACTTACTAAATTCTAATATTTTAATAGAGACTTTAAAAAATCCGAAGCAAGATACCGGAGGTTGGCTTGTAAATGTAATTTCAGAGATTAAAAATGAGTACGGACAAACAGAGAAAATGCAAAGTTCACTTCTTCGATTATTCCGAAATAAACAAGAAATAAGATTTAAAGGGATAATTCACGAACAAGTCCTTGATAGTATTTTAAAATTAAATTTAAAGATTGAGAATTCTAACATTACTTTTATTCATACCGGCTATGATATCGATAATGACTTACTTATCCAAAAGCACGAGCGCAATCTTTCGCTTATAACTAAAGAAATCAAAAACGACCCGAGCAATTTATACTTAAAAAATCATTTAGCAAAAACTTGCAATGCACTTGGCAAACGTGATGAAGCAATTCGGTACTTTAAAGAAGTAGTAGATAAATCAGCAACCATCGGGGTTTATACCATTGAAGCATTGAATAATTTATCAAAATTGTATTTTGAAGACAAAATTTATGATTTATCAATTGAATATGCAAAAAAGTCTTTATCCTACGCTTCGGACCAACATATCGCGCTTTTTACTATCGGAGAATGTTATTTGGCTCAAAATGAATATGATAAAGCATATTATACTTTTAAAGATTTATTAGAAAAATATGACAATTCAAATATTAAAGCAAATTTAATAGGTCAATACTTAATCCCCAAAGAGTCAATTTGTTTCAAGATTGGTGAATCATTGTACAATTTAGGCATTTTGGACGATGCAATTAAAAGTTATGAAAATGGACTTTCTCATAATCCTGTAGATGTTTTCTGCCTACTTGGTATTGTTAAGGTTACGATAAAATCCAATCAAACTGAATTAGCAAAACAATTCTTTCAGGAAGTAAAGAAAATACATAAAAACAATCCTTTGATTCAAAATTTTGAAAATCATTATTTCAATCCAAAACAAGAAGATCTTGAACAAACCAGTTTTATTGGAAATTCCAATGATAAACTCTTATCCCTTTCAATGATTGTAAAAAACGAAGAAAGTTTTCTAGAAGGTTGTTTGGAAAGCGTTCAAGGAATTGTGGACGAAATCGTTATCGTTGATACTGGCTCAACAGATAGAACAATTGAAATTGCAAAAAGATACAAGGCAAACACACACCACTTTGATTGGATTGATGACTTTGCTGCCGCTAGAAATGAATCGTTAAAACACTGCACGGGTAAATGGATTTTATATATGGATGCAGACGAAAGACTCAGAATTCTAGATTCAGGCCATATTAGAAAATTCCTATATGAACTTCCCGAAAGCATAGGAGGAATTAATTGTATTATAGAAAGTGAACACTCTAAATTAGACGGACAAAGTGAGATACATCGTGGTGGTTATCCAAGATTGTTCCGCAACTTAGGTTATCCAAATATCGAATTCCGTGGTCGTGTACATGAGCAAATATCACCTTCTATACTTGAAAATGGCAAGACATTTATTAATTCTGAAATTGTTATTGAGCATCTGGGTTATAACCGCGAACGCGAAGTAATGGAACAAAAAATTAAAAGAAACTATACATTACTGCTGCAACACGTAAAAGAAGAACCAACCAATGGTTACGCCTGGTACCAATTGGGGCAGACTTTAGCACAGATGAAATTAATCAAGGAAGCCGAGGAAGCTATCAGGTTGTCGATTCAATTTGGAAATCTATCTAAATCGGTTATGGCAAGTGCTTCTTCAACTTTAGCACAGCTCACAGGCAATCAGAAAAGGTTCGACGAAGCTTTAAAATGGGCAGAAATTTCATTGCAAAATGCTCCCGACCAAATTTATTCAATGCATTTAAAAGCTTTTGCATTACTTTATCTTGGCAAATTTGAAGAATCTGAAGAATTGTTCGAAAAAGTATTGAAAAAGCAAAAAGAAAAACGAGGTATGCCAATGGCTGGTTTTGATATCGATATCCCTACAGATGTTATCTTGAAAGGATTAGAAAAAGCTAAAAAAAATAAAATTTATTAGATGAGGAAAATATGAACAATAAATTTAACATAATTTTAAAAGAAAATGCAAATTTTTCTGAAAATAAGTTATTAGGAAAATTGAAAAGAGTTTTTAAAATTGCTGGGAGAGGGTTAACAGAAAAACTCCTTTTACTTTACAATTTGATGATAGATCCAGATATCCCCAAAAATGTAAAATTGATTATTGCATCAGGATTATCATATTTTATTTTACCATTCGATTCTATACCTGACTTTTTGGTTGGTATAGGTTTTTCGGATGATTTAGCAGTTATTTTGGGAATTGTATACATGCTCACTACTCACATAACCGATAAACACAAGCAAAAAGCGAAAGAAATGACTGAATCAATTTTTGGATAATTTTAAATACCTTTTCTTTTATAGTTTATTGATTAAAGAAAGGTAGTTTTGGGTAATCTTGCCCAAGAACAATTGAAGAGCGAATAAATAGTGAAGAATCAATGTCAGTTTTGATAAGTGAATCAGCAATACCAAAAGCTTTTGCTACTTTTTTGGCCGAAGCAAAATCCCCCATTCTGTCGATGATAATTGACTGGGGCAATATATCTTTGCTATTCCCAATTTCAACAACATCAAAATTACGCATTTGCAGATATGTTCTTGCTTTATTTGCCAGGCCATTTACACTAGTTGAATTCAAAATACTCACTTGTATTATTTCCAAATTATTTAACTTTTCAATGTTTTCTTCGAGAGCAGAATCAACTGGAGGCGATATCAAAACTCTATTTGTAAAGGACATAATTAACAATGTAACAAAAACAATCAAAAATCCGTTTATTACATTTAGTAAAATACGGATTAATTTTTCTTTTTTCTCATTGAAATTATTTTTAAATTCTTCTATCGAGAATTGCATATTTCCCCCTATCACAAAATTATGAAAATCACTAAAAAAATAACAAATATTGTGCCATAAAAATTATAAGGATTTTATGAAAAAATACATTAAACAAGCCTTACTTATTGCAATTTGTGTAGTTTTCATCAGTATCGATGCATCTTCACAAACAAAGTTGCTGCAATTTCCGAATTCTTCCCAAACCGAAATAACTTTTAGTTACGCAGGGGATATTTTTACAGTCCCAATTTCCGGTGGAATTGCAAGACGCATCACGACTTCACCTGGGGTAGAGTCTTTTCCTAGATTTTCTCCTGATGGAAAAAACATTGCTTTCATTGGTAATTATGATGGAAACAATGAAATCTACACTATTCCCAATTTCGGAGGTGAACCAACTCGATTAACCTACGGAGTAGATTTACCAAATCTTCCCGAAAGGATGGGACCAGACAAAATTATTATGCAATGGACTAAAGATGGTAAAAAAATACTTTACAGAGGTCGACAAGATACCTGGAATTCTTTGGTAGGCAACCTTTATTATTTAGGAGTGGATGGTTCTTTACCAGAAATTCTACCTTTACCAAAAGGTGGTTTTGCTTCTCTTTCACCAGATGAAACGAAGATTGCATATAACCGTATCTACAGAGAATTCCGTACCTGGAAACGGTATAGCGGGGGGCAAGCAGATGATATATGGAGCTATGATTTCCAAACAAAAAAATTGGAAAATATTACTAATAACCCTGCCCAGGATATAATACCTCTGTGGAAAGGAAATAAAATTTATTTTCTTTCGGACAGAGATTATACTATGAATCTTTTTGTTTATGATTTAAGCACAAAACAAACTAAAAAAATCACTAATTTCAGCGATATGGATGTTAAATTTCCATCTATGGGACCAAACCATTTAGCATTTTCTCAGAATGGTGATATCTACTTACTTGATATTGCTTCAGACAATTACCAAAAAGTTAATATTACTGTCGCCGAAGACTTTATTTCATCTAGAACAGAAATAATCAACGTCAAGGATTACATTGCAAATGCAAAGATTTCTCCAGATGGAAAAGGATCAGTGTTTTCTGCCAGAGGCGACATTTTTGTTGTTCCTGCCGAAAAAGGAAATATAATTAATTTAACCAAATCAGTTGGTACACACGATCGAGATCCTATATGGTCACCCGATGGAAAATGGATTGCTTTCATTTCTGATAGAACTGGCGACGACGAAGTATATATTATTAAGCCAGATGGATCAGCACTCACTCAACTAACTAACGATGCCAAGTCGTACAGATTCGAATTAGATTGGTCCCCAGACAGCAAATATTTACTAAATTCAGATAAACTTATGAATTTATATCTTATCGATATAACTACTAAACAAGTTAAAATAATCGCTAATTCTAAGTCTTGGGAAATTCGAAGTTTTGGTTTCTCGCCCGATAGTAAATGGGTTAGCTATACCGATGAAGGAGAGAATAGATTCAGTCAAATACATTTGTATTCTATCGCTGATGGCAAAACATATAAAATAACATCCGAATTTTTTGACTCATCCAGTCCAGTGTGGGATCCTAAGGGTAAATATTTATTATTTGTTTCCAGCCGATTTTTCCGTGGCAAAACTGGGAATTTCGAGTATAATTACCTATTCGAAGATATGGATAATATTTATGGATTAATATTGCAGAATGGTGAGCTAAATCCATTTGCTAAGTACGAAAGTGACTTAATGATCCCCGATACAAGTATTACCAAGCCAAAAATCAAAAAATCCAAAAAAGATGGTGTCGAAGACGATAAATCTATAACAATAGATTTAGATAATCTCTCTGACAGAATATTTGAAATTCCTACTGCAAATGGAAGATATTGGGGCCTATTTGCCGCAGAAGATAAGATATACTATTCTAGAATGACTTCGGGCGGGCGTCCAGCATTCTATGTGTATGATTTGAAGGATAAAAAAGAAGACGAGGTTGGAAACTTCTCCAGTTATGATATTTCGCCCGATGGCAAGAAAATATTAGTTGCAAAAGATGGAAATTATTATATCAATAATTTAACCAAGAAGGTTGATGTAAAAGATGGCAAATTACCAATTGAAAAAATGCAAATCACCTTAAATCGAAAAGATGAATGGAACCAAATTTTCAATGAATCCTGGCGTCAAATGAAATACTTCCTCTATGACCCAAATATGCACGGATTGGACTGGAATTTAATAAAACAAAGATATTCCTCTTGGGTACCATATCTCAATCATAGGGCCGATTTGACATTTTTAATAGGCGAAATGATTGGAGAATTGGATGTAGGACATGCCTATGTTGGTGGTGGCGATATGCCAAAAGTAAATAAAGTTAATATTGGATTGTTAGGTGCAAGATACGAATTTGATAAACCGTCAGGATTCTATAAAATTTCCAAAATCTTTGAAGGTCGCAATTGGGAACCCGAAACATACTCTCCATTAACAGAACCTGGCTTCAATGTGAAAGTCGGAGATTACATAATTGCAATTGATGATGTTGAACTTAATGCCACAATGCACCCAAATAAAGCATTAAACAACAAATCTGAAGTATTTGTTAAGTTAACAATTAACACAAAACCTTCTAAAGATGGTGCACGAGAGATTTGGGTAAAAACAATCAAATCAGAGGAAAAATTAGTTTACTACAATTGGGTTGAAAATAATAGACGATATGTGGAAAAAGCAACAAATGGTCGTATTGGGTATATTCATATACCAGATATGGGTTTCACCAATGGATTGAATGAATTCGTTAAATATTTCTATCCACAGTTGAATAAGGAAGGATTGATTATCGACGACCGATATAATGGTGGTGGTAATGTTTCCCCTTTAATAATCGAACGGTTAAGAAGAGAAATTGGAGTTGCCAAGCACGCTCGAAATCAACAAATTTTTGCTTCAACACCTGATGCTGTTATGCCTGGTCCATTAGTTTGCTTAATTAATCAGCAATCAATGTCGGATGGTGATTTGTTCCCATATCAGTTCAAAAAATATGGTTTAGGTAAACTAATTGGTAAACGAACTTGGGGTGGGGTAATCGGCATTCGTGGTTCTTTACCATTTACTGACGGTACTTATTTGATGAAACCAGAATTCGCAAATTTTGGTCCTAATGGAGAATGGATTTTGGAAGATGTAGGAATTTCGCCTGATATCGAGATTGATAACGATCCAGATAAAGAATGGATTGGTATCGACCAGCAATTAGACAAAGCAATCGAGGTGATTTTGCAAGAAGTTAAGACCAACAAAAAACAACAATTACCAAAAGCTCTGCCACCTTATCCAAAGAAATAATAAAATTAATCTAATAGTTAAAACTCCCCTATCAAACAAGTAGAAGGGGAGTTTTTTTTATTTAATTTCAAATTAATAATTAATCATTATTTATATTGGACATAATTAGCCATCCTTCCTCATAAACTATTTAACGATACAGGATCAGAATGAAAGTATTAAAAATATCCGTTACCCTTTTAACATTATTTACATAAAAATTTTGTAATTTTGTTATTTGTATTTTAATTAACTTTAATTTAAAAGGAGCAATAATGAGCGACAAGAAATCTAAAGTAAAGGCTGAAAAATTTGTTTACTATTTCGGTGGCAAGAAAGCTGATGGCACTGCAGAAATGAAGGAATTATTAGGTGGCAAGGGTGCAAATCTAGCCGAGATGATAAACATTGGATTACCAGTTCCTCCAGGCTTTACGATTACAACTGAAGTTTGTACATATTATTATCAAAACAACAACACTTATCCAAAGCATTTAAAAAAACAAGTTGACGAAGCATTGGCAAAAATGGAAAAGGAATTAGGCGCCATATTTGGTGACCCTTCCAATCCCTTGTTGGTTTCAGTTCGTTCTGGAGCTCGAGCTTCTATGCCAGGTATGATGGACACGGTTCTTAATTTGGGATTAAACGATACTACAATTCAAGGATTAATCCAAAAATCTGGAAACGAAAGATTTGCCTATGACTCTTACAGAAGATTCATAGCAATGTATGGTGATGTTGTTCTGGGCTTAAAACCTCAGTCGAAAGATGATATTGACCCATTTGAAGAAATTTTGGAAGCTAAAAAACATGCTCGTGGTATCAAACTTGATATTGAATTTTCAGTAGAAGACCTTAAAGAATTAGTTGCTGAGTTCAAAGCTGCTATTAAAAGCAAATTAAATATTGATTTCCCAGAAAATCCTATGGATCAACTTTGGGGCGCTATAAGTGCTGTATTTGGTTCTTGGATGAACGACAGAGCAAAAGTTTACCGTAAATTAAACAACATTCCAGAATCTTGGGGAACAGCAGTAAATGTTCAGGCTATGGTTTATGGTAATTTAGGTGAAACATCGGGTACTGGTGTGGCATTTACAAGAAATGCAGCAAATGGTGATAATGAATTTTATGGCGAATATCTGATGAATGCTCAAGGTGAGGATGTTGTTGCAGGAACAAGAACTCCTGAACCAATTATTACTTTATCCAACCAAGACAAAAAGTCCTATGACGAATTAATAAATATCCGAAAGATCTTAGAAGATCATTATCGCGATATGCTCGATATTGAGTTCACTATCCAGGAAGGTCGCCTTTATATGCTTCAATGCCGAGTTGGTAAGCGTACTGCTTTTGCTGCAATCAAAATTGCCTACGATATGGTTAAAGAAAATAGGATTACTCCTAAAGAAGCATTACTAAGAATTGATGCTGATCAGTTAAACCAATTATTGCGTCCGGTATTTGATGCAAGCTCAAAATCAGAAGCATTAAAATCTGGCAAATTGATTACTAAAGGATTAAATGCTGGTCCTGGTGCGGCTTCTGGTAAAGTTGTTTTCAACGCCGAAGACGCCGTTGAATGGGCTAACAAAGGTGATAAAGTAATTTTGGTAAGATTGGAAACATCACCTGAAGATATTGCCGGAATGAATGCAGCAGAAGGTATTTTAACTGCTCGTGGTGGAATGACATCCCATGCTGCTTTGGTTGCTCGTCAGATGGGTAAAACATGTATCGTTGGTTGTGGCACTTTGAATGTTGATTACAAATCAAGATTGTTTAAAGTTGAAGGCAAAGACATCGTCGTTAAAGAAGGAGATTTCATTTCCATAGATGGATCCACTGGCGAAGTTCTTCTTGGCAATATTGCTACAAAACCAAGTGAAGTTGTTGAAGTTTTAATTAATAAAACTTTATCGCCCGATGATGCACCAGTTTTCCAAATGTATAACGAAATTATGAAATGGGCAGACCAATATCGACGTCTCAAAATCCGCACCAATGCAGACCAACCCGACCAAAGTGCGAATGCTATTGCCTTCGGTGCAGAAGGTATTGGTTTAACCAGAACTGAACACATGTTCTTTGGTGAAGGCAAAATTGGTCCTATGAGAGAAATGATTCTTTCGGATGATGTGGAATCCCGCAAAAAAGCTCTTGCAAAAATATTGCCATTACAAAGAGAAGATTTCGAAGGTATTTTCAAAGTTATGGACGGCCGTCCTGTTACAATCAGAACAATCGATCCCCCACTACACGAATTCTTACCTCACGATGATGCAGGTCAGAAAGAAATGGCTAAAGCAATGGGAGTATCCCCAGCAAAAATTAAAGAAAGAGTGGAAGCATTAGCCGAATTCAATCCTATGCTTGGATTCCGTGGTTGCCGTTTGGGAATTATGTATCCTGAAATTACAGAAATGCAAGCTCGCGCTATCTTCGAAGCTGCTGCAAACGTGAAAAAAGGTGGTCAGGAAGTTTTCCCAGAAGTAATGATTCCTTTGGTTGGCAATGTTAAAGAATTGGCTGACCAGGAAAAAATAGTTCGTAGAGCAGCTCAAGAAGTTATCGAGCAAACTGGTGTTAAATTCGATTATCTTGTTGGAACTATGATTGAAGTACCACGTGGTGCAATAACTGCTGGCGAAATTGCTAACGTTGCAGAATTCTTCTCATTTGGTACAAATGACTTAACTCAGACCACAATGGGATTGAGCCGCGATGACTCAGGCCGTTTCTTACCTGAATACGTAAACCGCGAAATTTACCCTGTTGACCCATTCGTATCGATTGACCGTTCTGGTGTCGGATTCTTGATGAAACATGCTGTTTCCGAAGGTAGAGCTGTTAAACCAAAGCTTAAGATTGGTATTTGTGGCGAACATGGTGGAGATCCTTCATCTGTTGAATTTTGCCATACTTTAGGTCTTGATTATGTTTCCTGTTCACCATTCCGTGTTCCTATTGCCCGCTTAGCTGCTGCAAGAATTGCCATCAAGGAAGATATTGAAACAAAAAAGACTAAGTCCGACAAGAAAGACAAAAAATATAAAAAGGATGATAAGAAATCCAAGGATAAAAAGAAGAATAAGAAAAAGTAAATCTTATGTAGAAAAAACCTCCGAAAGGAGGTTTTTTATTTTATAACTTCAAAAACTTGAGGGGACGCTGACTATTATTTAATTTTAT
>CAYOPF010000090.1:0-11157 GCA_964405755.1 uncultured Chloroherpeton sp. | reverse complement strand
TAACTGTGTAACAGTATCAGCAGTTTTGGTTGGAATACGGCCTGGTTTGTATGATTTCAGAATCTTGTCGTAAGCTTCCTTGTATTTGTCGTAAGTACCATCGAAAGCTTCGATTTGAATAACGTTTGCATTTTTGTCGTCGACCTGAACAATGTAAGTTTCGCCATAGAAAACTCCAGTAGTCAATTCGAATGTATAGACCATTTTCTTTGCTTTGAGACCAGCTATTGAAACATCGGTGATTTCGTAGGAATCTGGTGTGAATTTCATAGTTTTTTGCATCACAGTATCGATAGTTTTCAAAGAATCCAATTGTGATAAATTGATGTCGATTTTAGCTGCAGGAAATCCCTCAGTATCGTATCGTGCAAATCTGCCTCTTCCAGAATTATCGTTAAAAGCAACAAAACGCATCTGGTTTTCGGTTACTATCCAATTAGCAGGGTGTTCCAAACTTAACCCAGTAGCTTCGTTTGTGTAAGTTTTGTAACCTTCTATTGCTGGAGCATCAGGACCTTTGCTACAGTTAGTTACAAATAAAATTATCGCAAATGAAAATGTTAAAAATGCGAATAGTTTTTTCATTTCTACTCCTATCATTAATTAATTTAACTAACAAACATTAAAGCAAAATTAAGAAAATAATTGAAAACATTTGTTAATTTTTTTACTTTTTAGGATTGAGTAAAGCACCTTCTTCAATCCATTTTCTTAAACCTTGGATTTGGTTTTGGGTTATATTTCCGCGGTAAAAGAAAACAGAATGCGGTAGCTTGTTCTCTAGAATTTGAACAATAGTACTTGCATCAGGCTGCAATGGAATAACCAATCCCATATAGCTCATTACGCTAAAGTAATCATCAACCGACAATCCGGCAGCCTTAGTAAATGAACTATGGCAGCCCGAATATCCACAATTGAACTTCAAAAAGGGTTGGACGTGCTGTATGTAATCAATTTTTTCTGAAGGAAAAACAATGTTGGAATCTCCTGATGATGTTGTATTATCGCAGCCATAATTCAGCATCACAATAGTAATCAATAACAGGGTTATTATTACATGAGCTTTTTTATTCATAATTTATATTTACCTTAATCTTAATCTTTATAACGATTTAATTATAATTTAGTTTAAAAAAAAGACTACACCAGATTTGATGTAGTCTTTGGTAAATTTGATATCAGTTTATTACTTTTTCTTTCCCTTTTTCTTTTCTGGTTTTGGAGCATCAACGATATTTTTGAGCTCTTTGCCAGGGCGGAATTTAGGAACAATTTTAGCTGGGATAGTGATTTCAGCACCTGATTTGGGACTGCGTCCTTTTCTTTCAGCGCGGTGCGAAACAACGAAAGTACCAAAACCAACTAAAGTAACTTTGCCATGTTGGCCAAGTTCTTTTTTGATTGCGTCGAAAGTTGCGTTAATTGTTTTTTCAATTTGAATTTTCTTTAATTCAGTTGATTTAGCAACTGCGTCTATTAAATCTGTTTTGTTTAAAGGCATATTACCTCCTTAATGGTGAATAAAAGGGTTATTTATAAAAAATATAGTTTGAAATTGCTTGTTTATCGACATTTTCAATGTAAGTCGTTTGTTAAATAGCAATTTAGCAAATTTTTTAGAATAATGCAAATATTTTTTTATATAAATAATAAAAATTTTAATGTTTTATTAATAAATGTTCATAAATCCTGAAAAAATCTATTAAATCGACAAAAATTGTGGAAAACTATATCTCCAATTTAAGAATATTACACTTTTACATAAATGTTTCCAAGAATAGGGTCGGACGTATTGATTTGTATAATTCTTTGAATAATGCTCTCAGTAAGTTTCGATCCTGCTGTAAGAATTTTTAAACCTTTTAAAGTATAAATATCTCTGGAAAGCTGCATCCCTTCGGCCATTTCGCTTAATAAAACAGGTCGTTCATTGGTTGGTCCATCCAATTTTAATACAGACAGGATATACTGTTCCATTAATGTTACGATTCGGTGATCGTACAATCTGTTGGTTTCTGCACGTATCTTTTCTAATACTTGATAAGGACGTAATTTATAGAATCTAACCATATCGTCGAAATCCAGTATTGGTCGTATTATCCGACTTTCCAATGGTATTTGCCAGGACTGTAGCCTCTCTGGAAAACCACTTCCATCCAAATTTTCATATACATGGTAAAGAATTTCCCCAACACGTTTAAATCTTGGAACTTCGGAAACAATATTCTTGGCAGCAACTGGAACTTGAAACATAAGATTATCCGATGCTTTGCCGTCAACGATAACTGGATTGTGAATCAGATGATCTGGTAACGACAATCGGCCAGAGAATGATAGGTAAGCGGCAACCTCCAGGTCCTTTAACCTTTCGCTATCGAGTTCCTCGAAATACTTTGCTATCCATAATGAAGCATCAGCAATTACTTGTAATGTTTTGTAGGATGCCGGTATTCTAGCTTCCATAAACTTCACAGATAGTTTTACTAAATCGTGGGCATATTTTTCGATTTCATCTGCTAACTGTAATAAAAGGTTATATTCCTCACGCCTTTTATTCTGCAGGTCCACAAACCTTTTGGCGCTTTTCATCTTGCCAGTAAGAAGATCGGAATGAACGGGCTTATACAAAAAGTCGTCTGAACCTTTGTCCATTGCTTCCAGCAATGTCTGACGGTCGGTATCTGCACTCATCAGAACGAAATATGTATCTTCAAATTCCTTTCGAGTTCTTAATTCATTCAGCACCTGCAACCCAGTTAATCCTGGCATACGGATATCGCAAATAATTATATCAGGTTTCTTTTCGATAGCCATCTTAATACCACTATCTCCCGCATGTGAATAAAAGACTTCGCATTTATCGAACATATTCTTAATAAGCCTTTCTATTGTTAAAACTACCGCAGGCTCATCGTCAATTATTAAAAATCTATAAGACTTCTCCATATTATTCCTCCTCTTTTGTTTCGATATCTGCACCAGATGTTTCTGGCAAGAATTGGTTTGCAGATATTTGTTTTATTAGTAAACTTACTCTTCTGTTCGACATATCGAATGGATTCTCGGGATTACGTAATTTTTTATCTGCATAACCAGCAACTGCTATTATTTGACCGTCCCACAATCCTGACTGAAGCAATGCTCTTCGGGCAGAATTAGCGCGATCGGCAGAAAGTTCCCAGTTTGTGTAACTCGATCCGGACGAATATTTGCGACTATCTGTATGACCTTCTATTTGAACGTTGTTGGGTAATTTTCCAATTTCATTACCTAATATTCTCATAATTACAATTGCCTGAGGTGTGAGCTGTGAACTACCTACTTTGAAGAAAACATTTTCGGTGGTTTCCATTAATTCGATTCGGAGTCCATCTTTAGTAATTTCAATTCGAATATTTTCAAGAATCTTTTGCAAGTCTGGTTTCTGCATAACCAATTCGTTGAACATTTGTTGCAGTTCTTTACCAACGCTTTCAACTCTTTTAGCAGCAGAAACGCTATCCTCCTGTGCTTTTTCCATCAATTTATTAACCAAGGAATCTCTCATTTCCTGGTTAAACGATATAACAAATGCACCCTTGCCGTCGCCATCTTTCTTTCCCTTGCCAGGTTGAGGTTTTAATTCTAAATCAACAGGAATAGTACGCTTTCCGGTAACAAAACTAAATGCACCTGGGTCATCAAAATATGCGGTTACGGCCTTTTTAACTTCCTCGGATGAAGCCAGAATCCACATAACTATAAAAAACGCCATCATTGCGGTAACAAAGTCTGCATATGCAACTTTCCAGGCACCTCCGTGATGGCCACCGTGGCCTCCTTTCTTTACCTTCTTTATTATTATCGGTTGTTCTTTGCCGTGTTGTTGGTCGTGCTGATCCGACATTTCTTCCTCTAATTAATTGTTAACCCTTTTTAACTGCTTCTTCTGTTTCTTTGAATGATGGCCTGTTTTCCGGATCAATCGAACGGCGGGAATACTCTATTGCAACCATTGCTGGAGCACCTTTGGCAAACGAGAGTAATCCTGCTTTTATTGCTATCAGGTACTTCCCTTCCTTTGCAACGATTTTAGCCATTTGCGATGCTAATGGTCCAAACAATCCATAGGATAGGAGTACGCCCAAAAATGTTCCTACTAACGCTGATGCTACGTGGTGACCAACAGCTTCGGCACCTTGGTTAATTGAACCCATCGTGATGATGATACCCAATACTGCGGCAACGATACCAAGACCAGGAAATGCATCTGCCATTACTTGGAGGGAAGCAGGAGGGATTTCTTCTTCATGCTCCAAGGCTTCGATATCCATATCCATCAAGTCTTCCAAGTCGTGGGCAGGAACGCCTCCACTAAGCACAACTTTTAGTGTATCGCAGAAGAAATCTACTGCATGATGGTTCGACAAAAAAGAAGGATATTTAGAAATAATGGAACTCTGTGATGGATTTTCAATATGTTGCTCTAATGCAATAAGGCCTTCGCGTTTAGCAAACTGAAATATTTCATACATCATTTTCATTAAATCCAAGTAAGCTTGCTTGCTTACTTTTGGTCCCTTTAATGTTCCCAGTGCACCATTGATTATTTTTGTTAGTATTGGTAAAGGATTGGCTATCATAAGCGAACCTACTGCTGCTCCAATAATGATTACGTACTCGGTTATCACTATCAGAGTAAGAGGATTGCCTCCGGCCATAATAAATCCACCGAGCAAGGCTCCAAATACGAGAACTATACCTACTATTACAAACATATTTTACCTTAATTAATTATCTATTTGTTGATTTTTTTGTCTAACTCTTTTATTTTCTTTTTATAATCGGCATTATCGGGCTCAAATGTTAGTGCTTTTTGTAAATATTTGGAGGCTTCGTTGTAGAATCCCATTTTTAGATTTACTTCGTATAAGTGTTCGAATAATTCGCTACTTTCCAATCCACTAGCTAATGCTTTTTCTATGTATTCCTTTGCTTTTTCAAAATTACCCATTTTGAAATGAACCCAAGCATATGTATCCAAATATGCTCCATTATCTGGTTCTTGTTTTAATGCTATTTCGGCAAACTTTAAGGCATCAGCCAATCTGTCCTTTCGACCAGTTAATAAATAAGCATAATTATTATTCATCGTCGGATCTTCAGGCTCCAGTTTCAATGCTTTTAAGTAATATTTCTCTGCTTCCGAAAAATTCTTTAAACCTGAGTAACAATCTGCAATTGTTCCAAGTGCAATTGTGTTATTTGAGTCTTTGCTGATGTACTTATTTAAGTAATTAATTGCATTTGCATATTCTTTTTTATCAACAAAATGAAATGCAAAACTTAACAAATAAGTGCTGTCTGCCGGATACCTTTCGTAGAATTCTTTGAGGATATTCAATCCAGCTTCACTCCTTCCTAGCTTATCGCAATAAAATGGAACAAACTTGGATAGGGAAATGCAAGTGTCGCAATTTTCCAAGGCTTTAAGCCAAAAGTTCACTGCCAGAGTTGTATCGCCACTATAAAAGGCAACAAAACCAGCTCGTTCATTCGAATTACTCTTAGTTCCTCCATCCATTCGGTAAAATTCTTGTAATATATTTGTTAAGTTTTTCGTTACATAAGATTTCAGAACTGCGTCTGAATCATCATCCTGAGAAAAGTAAAATAGACTCAAGAAATTGGATGCAGTTTCTATTTTTGCATCTTCACCCGATTTCGGGTAAATTTCAGAATAGTATTTTAATAAATAGTCATAATACTTATTTTGAATAGATGTAAAGTAAAGATTGTTGAAATATTCAGTATTATAAGTATCTTTTAAATACTCAAAACTTCGCTTGATTGATTCTTGATAATTACCTGTTTTGCTGAGTAATTCTAGCAATTTATATCGATATTCATTTTGATCGGTTCTAAAATAAAGATTATCATAAATTTCAATAGCTTTCGTAGGGTTGGTGTAGGAGTAAAAGTCGGCCAACATAGACGTATTTTCTATATTTTGATCCTTGGATTGAATATAATTAATTGTTCTTTCTGCAGATTCGATATCATTTTTTAATATAAATCCACTGAACATAAGTTGCAAAGCACGGGAATTATTTGTATCCCGCAAAAAAACCTGCATCGAATGATATAGTGAATTATCCACATCGCGAATTTGCATATAGCATTCTGCTAACATTAAATGTAAAGTTGTGTTTTTTTCGAATTTTATCGCTGCTTCGAAAAATAAAATCGCCGTTGTGTACTTTTCGTCGTAATAATCAGTTAATCCTCGTATATATAGATCTTTGGCAATTTCTTGTTTTTGCTCTTTGTCGTAATCCCACACCTTTTCTACTTTCGATTTTGTAAAGTCGTAGAACGTTTCACTTCGATTATCATTACTTTTTGGGGTAGAACTACAACCAAATGACAATAGTGAAAGAACAATAATTAAAATAACATATTTATAATTAAAATTCATTTGATTCCTTGATGAAAACAAAATATTAAAATTAAGTAAAAATCACCATTAAGCAAAATTATGAAGTTTTTTATAATTTTTTTAATCTTTTTTTACATTTTGGTATTAAAATTGTTAATTTATAATTAATAAAATTCTTAATGTTATGGGAAATAAAAAAGACAAAAAAAGTAAAAAAATTCAGAATGTTGATTCTATCGCAGCAGAAAATGAGAAAATGACCTCGATGCAAGAAAATTCGAAATTTAACTCAAAAGGAAAAATAAGTAACAAATTCTATCTGGAAGAAATACAAAAACTACAACATCAACTTGTTGTTTGGCAATATTGGATTAAACATCAGGGATTGAGAGTTGTTGTTATTTTCGAAGGAAGAGATGCGGCCGGCAAAGGCGGCATAATCAAAAGAATAACCGAACCTTTAAACCCACGTGGTTTAAGGGTTGTTGCACTCGAAAAGCCAAGCGATCGCGAACTTACACAATGGTATTTTCAACGTTATGTATCGCATTTGCCTTCTGCGGGCGAAATAGTAATTTTCGACCGAAGCTGGTACAACCGTGCTGGTGTGGAACGAGTAATGGGGTTCTGTTCCGACAGTGAGTACGAAGAATTTCTTCGCTCATGCCCCGAATTCGAGAGGATGCTGGTGCGTTCGGGTATTTATATGATTAAATATTGGATTAGTGTTAACGACGAAGAGCAGGAGCGACGACTTAGGGAACGAGCGGCCGACCCTATGAAAAGATGGAAACTATCACCAATGGACCTTAAGTCCTGGGACAAATGGGTTGACTATTCAAAAGCGAAAGATATGATGATGAAATACACCGACACCAAGCAGTGTCCGTGGTATGACGTTAATTCCGACGACAAGAAGAAAGCCAGATTGAATGTTATCCATCACATGTTATCTTTGATTCCCTATCAGGATATCATTCCTCCACCATTTGAATTTCCACATCGGAATATTGAAATTGATTATGTCCGCCCGCCAAAAGACGAGGTTAATTGGGTTCCAGAAGTATATTAGATGGAAACAGAAGAGCAATAACAGCTGATTTCATTTAAGATAAAATAAAAAAGGCTGCTCCAAATAAAGAGCAGCCATATTTTTATCTGACTAATTTATATTAATAACTTGTATCGTCGATTACTACTTTGCCACGGAATACTTTGTTCACCCATATTGTGTATCCAACAACAGCCGGCATACCTATCAGAGCAATTATCAGCATAACCGTCAAAGTTTTTTGTGATGACGATGAATTATAGATGTTCAGGGAATTTGCTACATCGTGGGCTGGTACCATATTTGGGAATAAACCAATAGCAAAAGTTGTCATCATCATTATTATTACTAAAAATGAAAATGTAAAGGACATTTTGTAGTTATTCTTCTTAATTTGACTTGGAATGAGCAATATCAGAACCAACCCAATCAATGGTACAACATACCATATTGCAAAACTATTGTAGTTATTAACTAGATTAGGAACCATAACAAATGTTAAAAGTGTGGCTAACCCATAAAGAATTAAAAATACCCAATAAGTTTTTTGAGCAAGTTCTTTAATCGATGCCCTCAAATCATCCACAGTTTTGTTCAACGAAAACAGAGCTCCATGCAAGGTGAACAACACAACCGTTAGCAATCCAATAACTAATGGATAGGGAGTGAGCAGTTGGAATAGATTAATTCGTATGTTCTTATCTATTTCAACAGGTAAACCTTGTGCGATATTACCCAAAGCAACACCCAACAACAAAGCAATTAATAATGAAGAAATCCCAAATGCTCTATCCCATACTAATTGCCAATTAACCGATTCCACTTTGCTTCGAAATTCCATCGAGATAGCTCGAAATATCATAGCAAGTAGCAATAGCATTAATGCCAGATAGAAACCTGAGAAAACAGTTGCGTAAACATGAGGAAATGCAGCGAAAATCGCCCCACCACCAGTTAATATCCATACTTCGTTTCCATCCCATAACGGACCTATGGAATTCATCAAAATCCTCCGATCTTCGGATTTCTTGGTAAACAGCGATATTATGCCTACTCCTAAATCAAATCCATCTAATGCAGCATATCCTGTTAGAAGAACTGCAACTAAAATAAACCATATTATATTAAGATCCATTTTTACCTCCTAATTTGTCGAAACAGGTTCGGGGCCCTGTTTGATTTTCTTAATCAAAATGTATGCAAACAAAGTAAACATCAAAATGTAAATCAAGATAAACATTATAAGCGAGAATAATACTTCACCGCCTGTTACCACCGTCGAAAAGGCCTCGGATGTTCGGAGTATTTTATAGACAATCCAGGGTTGGCGGCCAACTTCGGCGTTAATCCATCCCACCTGGTTTGCGAACTGTGGCAAAACAAATGAAACCACTCCTATCCATAGATACCACTTTGGACGTTCGAAATTGTACTTTTTCCATACAAAAATTGAGAAGAAACCAAAAGCAATGAAAAACATGCCAATACCAACCATCCAGTGGTAAGATTGATAAACAAACAAGTTTATTGGTGGCCAATCTTCTTTTGGGAACTCCTTTAAACCTTTCACTGGTACTGATGGATCGCCATAAATCAGGATTGAAATGAAACCAGGAATTTCGATTGCCCAGGTTTCTTCCTTTTCGGCATCGGCAAAACCAAATAAGTGAATTCCGGCCGGACGGGTTTCGAAATGACCTAGAAAAGCCGCCATTTTTTCGGGTTGATTTTTAGCTACATTTGTCGAACTTGAATGGCCAGTCCCCAATTGCAATAGAGAAGCAATTATTATTACGATAGTTGCTATCTTCAAGGATGGACGAGCCATGTCCTTATGTTTATTTTTCAGCATGTAGTAAGCGTTGATTGCAAAGAACAAAAATGCTCCTGTTAGCCACGCAGCAAAAATTGTATGGGTAAATCGGTCAATAGTTGACGGATTGAATACCATTGCCCAGAAATCGGTTATTTCTGCTCGCATCGCAGCTCCTTCGCCAACCAGAGTATAACCAGCTGGAGTTTGCATCCACGAATTGGCAACAATTATCCAAAATGCACTTAGGTGCGCTCCTACTGCGACCATAATTGTGGAGATAAAATGAGTACGCGGTTTTACTTTATTCCAACCAAACAACAATACACCCAGAAAAGTGGATTCGAGGAAGAATGCAAAAACGCCTTCTGCGGCAAGTGGACTACCGAACACGTCCCCAACAAATCGGGAATAACGCTCCCAGTTAGTGCCAAATTGAAACTCCATTACGATACCAGTTGCAACTCCAACTGCGAAAATTAATGCAAAGATTTTTATCCAGAAGCGTGTAAGATTACCCCATAACTTATCTCCTGTTTTGAGAAACTTGTACTGAAGTATTATCAGAAACAATCCCAATCCGATACTTAATGGGGGATAAAGAAAATGGAAGCCTGCTGTTACTGCAAATTGTATCCGTGCAAGCATTTCTACGTCCATAATCAACTCCTTTTAGTAGTTTAATAAAAATGAAAATTTGGATATTATTAAATTACAAAAAAATTTTCAATTCGTCATCGACACTTAAAAATAAACTCTAAAGATATGGAGCAGAAAGGTTAAAGTATTTCTAATAAATTATTAATTTTGAAAGTATAAAAATATTGGAAGTTTAAAATGTTTCATGAACCATTTGATTATTCAGGATATGCAAATATTAGAGATTTGGATAGCAAGATTTGGGCAAATATTTACTCTATATTAGAGAGTTATCAATCTTTTTTTTTAGAGAAAGAGCATTTATATAGAAGCAAGGAATATAAATGGCCATCTGAATCGCTTAAGCATTGGAGTAGGGTATGGGAATATCCTTACATACTATACAATTTAAAGAAAATAAAAGAACAAAACGGTTTTAATTTTCATATTTTGGACGTAGGAAGTGGAGTAACTTTTTTCCCATTTTATTTATGTAGTGAAAATTTCAAAATTACTATGACAGATATTGATAAAATCGCTGAACAAGATAATAATAAAGCGATAGAGATATTTAACATGAACAGAGATGATATCAACTTTCAATTGTGCACTGAATCATCACTGCCATTCGATTCTAATACTTTTGATGTTGTAACTTCAATCAGTGTCATTGAGCATATTTCAAACCTTGAAAATACGATAATTGAAATCAATAGAGTATTAAAATCCAAGGGCTATTTGATCTTAACATATGATATTGACTTAGGTGGAACACACGAACTTAAACCTGAAAAATTTTATAATTTTCAAGATATTTTGGATAAATATTTCAATTTAGTTAACAATCAATTAATCAGCCACCCAAATGATATATTAACAAACAAAAGGACTTTATATCCTGATTTTTTATTTTCAAATTCATTTGATTCAAAATTTAAAAAACTAAAAAATAATATTAAAGATATTCTAAAAATCAAGTATTATAAACCAGGATATTTAGCCTGTTCTGCTGGCCTTTATCAGAAAAAAGATTAGCTAATTTTTTTTAAAATAATTTACAAAGTTCTTATAAAACATATCAATAGATAAAATGTCTATTTTCATTACTTTTTTAGCATAAATAATAGAAATAAGCCCAATTAGAAAGTAATAACTAACAAATGGCAAAGGAATTAATTGAACTAAATGATTGTATCCTATCAAAAAAAGTGTAAATATGAAAATTGCAATTCC